>CANKSK010000142.1 GCA_947485425.1 Bacteroidota bacterium
AAAAATTTACATTAAAAAATGGGCTGAAAGTTTTGGTGCATGAAGACGATTCAACACCGCTGGCCGCGATGAACATCTTGTATGATGTGGGGGCAAGGGACGAAAACCCTATGCAAACGGGCTTTGCCCATTTGTTTGAGCACTTGATGTTTGGGGGCTCGGTACACATTCCCAATTACGATGAGCCTTTGCAAATGGCTGGAGGCGAAAACAATGCTTTTACCACCAACGATATCACCAACTATTACCTGACCTTGCCGGCATCCAATTTAGAAACAGCCTTTTGGCTTGAATCCGACAGAATGCTAAGTCTGGCTTTTTCAGAAAAAAGTTTAGATGTACAAAGAAATGTGGTGATTGAAGAGTTCAAACAAAGATACCTCAATCAGCCCTATGGGGATGTATGGCTTAACCTTCGACCACTAGCCTACAAAGTCCACCCCTATCAGTGGGCGACTATCGGGAAAGAAATTGCACACATTTCCGATGCAAAACTTGAGGATGTAAAAAACTTTTTCAAAAAATTTTATCATCCGGGAAATGCGATACTTGTGATATCGGGAAATGTGAAATTACAAGACATAAAAGCATTGGCAGAAAAATGGTTTGAGCCTATTCCATCGGGCACAGCATATAAAAGAATGCTTCCGAAAGAACCCCGACAAACTGAAAAAAGAATTTTGACCTTAGAAAGAGAAGTCCCCTTGGACGCTTTATATATGACTTTCCATTGTCCGGGGCGCTCAGACGACAACTATTATGCTGCCGACCTTTTAACGGATATTTTGTCGAGAGGAAAATCATCGCGACTTTATATAAGGTTGGTAAAAGAACAAAGGCTCTTTAGCGAGCTGAACGCCTACATTACCGGCGACATTGATGCAGGCCTCATTGTGATTGAAGGCAAACTATCCGATGGGAAAAGCATGGAAGAAGCAGAAGGCAGCATCCGACAGGAACTTGAAAACATGAAAAGCAAAGCGGTTTCAGAAGCGGAATTAAACAAGGTAAAAAACAAGATTGAATCTGCCCTGCAATTTTCTGAAATGAACATCATGAATAAGGCGATGAATCTAGCGTATTCAGAACTTTTAGGCGATGCCAATCTGGTGAATGAGGAATTAAAAAAATACGAGGAAGTGCAGGCCGAGGATTTACAAAGGTTAGCAGAAGAGATTTTTACAGATGAAAACTGTTGCTGCCTTTACTATGTAACCAAAACAAACTAGACACGGGATTTCAAATATCACAATACATTTTATGGAAAAATTAAATAGAGAAATCACTCCCCATTTCGGAGAAATTAACAAAGTGGACATCCCTCCTCATGAGCGTCTTGATTTGGATAATGGCATACCGGTGTATATCATTCAAGCAGGCACACAAGATTTGGTAAAGATTGAATTTATATTTCCTGCGGGGCCTGTTTTTGAGAACAAACCCCTATTGGCAAGTGCAACCAATTACATGCTCAACGAAGGAACGGCAAAACATAGCGGAGCAGAAATTGCAGATATGATTGACAATTATGGCGCCTATTTTCAAGCCGAGCATAGTGATGACAATGCTTTTTTATCGATTTTCACCTTAAACAAGCACTTGGGTAAAATTTTACCCGTAATATCTGAAATCCTACATGAATCTATTTTCCCGGAAAAAGAGCTGGATATTTTCAAGAAAAACAGCATCCAAAGACTTTCCGTAAACAATGAAAAAGTCGATTTTATTGCGAGAAATCACTTCAGGGAATTGCTTTTCGGCAGTGATCATCCCTATGGACATCATGTAGTTGCAGATGATTATGAGCGTCTTACAAGGGCTGATTTGGTATCCTTTTTCAAAACCCATTATCGATTAAGCCTTTGCAAGATTTTGGTGGCAGGAAAAATGAGCAAAGAAATGCCCCAATTGCTGAATGATTATTTTGGCAAGGAAAAATCTGATGGCCTCCATATCCAATCGCAAATTATTAGCAACCCCTTCACTTTTAAGGCAGTTAAAAAAAACATACAAAAAGAAGATGCCGTTCAGTCAGCCATTCGCATTGGAAAAAGGCTTTTCAATAAAAAGCATCCGGACTACCATGGGATGCAGATATTGAACACCATTTTGGGGGGATATTTTGGATCCAGACTCATGACCAACATCCGAGAAGACAAAGGATACACCTATGGAATTGGCTCCGGACTGGCGTCAAATTTACAGGAAGGATTTTTTTATATCAGCAGTGAGGTGGGCAATGCTGTATGCGAAAAAGCCATCCATGAAATTTATTTTGAAATAAATCGTTTAAGGGAGTCTTTGGTGCCGAATGAAGAGCTTCAACTTGTTAAAAATTTTCTCATGGGATCTTTTTTAAGGAGTATTGATGGCCCCTTCGAGCTGGCAGCAAGATTAAAAACCCTGATCCTGTTTGAGCTTGAAGCCGATTATTACACGCAATACACAGAAAAAATAAAAAGCATTGACCCCTCAGAAATCCAATATCTGGCCAACCGATATCTTCAGGCAGATAGCATGGTAGAATTGGTGGTAGGCAAGCAGGAATCAGAATAAAAATTCTTTCGCAAATTTGGTGATTACCCGCATATACAAATTACCTTTCATCATAATCCTCCTCGGGGGCTTCTTTTCTGTGCATTTTGCATCAGGGCAGAGCAAAGCACCTCTGCTGGAGTGCGTATCCGTAAACCCTGGTGGCAGTACCGTATTGAATTGGGATACCCCATTAGACCCTTGCAATTCTTTTCATGGCTACTATATTTATGCATCAAAAAGCAAAGGGGGCCCGTATACTTTATTGGATAGTGTATTGGTATTGGCACAATCTACCTATACCCATCTCACTGCAAATGCGAGCATCAATCCCTGGTATTATTATATCATCAGCAAATATGACTGCTTTGGAAATGCCTTTGCAGCGGCTGATACGCTTGCCTCGATGAAGCTGGATGTCATCAATAACAACAGTGGTGCTGCTCAAATTTCGTGGAATAGGCCTTATACTTCTATCAAGTCGGGAGGAGCCTTACCCTATTATTTGATATACAGAGAATATCCAACAGGAATCTGGACCTTGATTGACTCTACGCAAGCAAACTTTTATAAAGATACCATTGTATCTATTTGCAGCAATACACAACTGAACTATCAAATTAAAAACAGAGACACTTCAGGATGTGTGCGTGCCTCTTCCATTTTCGGAGGAATTTTTAAAGATGTTACCCCTCCTGCCATTCCAATTGTTGACACGGTAAGCGTTAACCCATTGAGCGGATATGCAGGCATTGGATGGAATATCAATCCATCAAGCGATACCAAGGCCTATGTGATTTATTCATTTATGAATGGCATTTGGACGCCAACAGACACCATATCAGGCCGATATAACACTTATTATTCTGGAAATACGCCACCCTATCTTGCCGCCGCAGGCAGCAAGATTTTCAAAGTTGCGGCAATGGACAGCTGCGGAAACATTAGTCCGGCCATCCTCTTATATAACACCCTGTTTTTGGCTAGCAGTTTTGATGTATGCAGCCGCACTGCCAAATTGACGTGGAACAATTATAAAAACCTTGCCGGAGGCATATCGACGTATATGGTGTATTGTTCTGAAAACGGAGGCCCTTTCAAAGCCATTGGCAGCACCAAAGGCAACACCTTTCTGCATACAAGCTTGAAGACAGGGGTAGCCTATTGTTACATTGTAAGGGCATGGAACAATGGATTAAACAAAACCTCTACCTCAAATGCCTCCTGTGTCTTTAACAGCGGCATGCCTCCACCCTCCTTTCTTTACCTCAAAACGGCAAGTGTAGTTGCACACAATGAAGTTCAACTTGAAATCTTTACCGATACATCCGTGTATGTTTCAGGATACCGCATCCGAAGGTCCGATAATCCAGCAGGCCCTTTTACCGAATTGGCAGAAATTCCGGCATCAAAAACGCCACTCATTGAATTCACTGATAAAACAGCGATAACCAATAAGACAGAATATTATTATTATGTATCAGCATATGACAACTGTGGCTATAATTTAATTACTTCCAATGCAGGCCATTTAATCAAAATAAAGGCCCAGGCAAATTCGGATTTCAGCAATCACGTTGAATGGAGTGATTATGAAAAATGGTCTGGGAAAGTGCTTACCTATTCCATTTATCGCTCGATAGATGGGGTTTGGGACCTCAAACCACTAGGCATCTTTCCTGCAGGAACCTATTCCTACATAGATACCTTGAAAACGGACGCAGAAAATCAGGGAATGGTGTGTTACAGGGTATTGGCAGAAGAAGGAGCAGGCAATATCTATCAATTCCAAGCCCAAAGCTATTCCGACTCATCATGTGTGCTGCTGAGCCCATCGATTTATATTCCAAATGCATTTACCCCTTTGGGAAGAAACCCGCTATTTACGCCCATATCTTCATTTACAGATGAACGATATTATCAAATGTCTATTTATAACACCTGGGGTGAATTGGTATACCAAAGCACATTGCCGTCAGAAGGCTGGGATGGCACCTCCGCAGGAAAACATTGCCCACAGGGCATATATGCCTATATCAT
>CANKSK010000143.1 GCA_947485425.1 Bacteroidota bacterium
ACCCCGGATTCTTTAGGCCCCATCAAACCTACTGATGCCTTTAATTTTTATTCCAATACGTCCGCTTCTTTTAAGCAAATTGGATATGCTTCCTTTATCAATGCCACGCCTTTGCCCATCAAGTTCGACACTTCTGATATCATCTACAAGTTTCCATTGAAGTATGCACAATCCGACTCCGGTCGGTCTTCCTATAAAATTGATATCCCCAACCTGATCTATTATGGGCATAGCCAAAAAAGGGTGAATGAGGTGGATGGATGGGGTACGCTGAAAACGCCTTTCGGCACCTTTCCGGTGCTACGCGTAAAATCTGTTGTGATGGGAAGGGATACCTTCGCTTACAATGGTTTACCCGGTTTTGCAATAAACAGACCCATGGCTGTTGAATACAAATGGCTTGGACAAGGAAAGGGTGTGCCCTTGTTGCAGATAAATACCAGTGTAAATTTGGGTTTACCGGTAATTTCTTCCATACTATATCGCGATAGTGCCAGAGTTGGTGTGCCTGTATTGGGCATAAAAGAAAATCAAGCGATGCTGAAAGGGGAGGTGCAAGTTTTTCCGAATCCGAGCACTAAAGAATGTACCATTTCGTATGCTTTGTTGAAATCTGCTGAAATAGCGATAGAAATCACCGATTTAACGGGAAAAACGATGAAAAGCATCATAAAAACAGAACAAATGCCGGGAAATTATACTTTTCAACAAAATTTGTCCGATATACCTTCCGGAACGTATTTGCTCAATTTCTATGCTGATAAAAACATCATTTCGGCTCAAAAATTGCTCGTTATTCATTGAAAATGACAATTTTCAGACCTAAAATACCTGTTTTTTATCATTTTTGATAAAAAAGGCCCTGTTCATAAATTTGTTAATCAAATCTGCCGTCTATTTTTTACGGGCCCATCTTTATTTTTATCTTTGCGGATTCACAAATTGAATCATCCCCATGGCAGAAAATATAATTTACGATGAAACCAGCATCCGATCACTCGATTGGAAGGAGCATATCAGGCTCAGGCCCGGTATGTATATTGGAAAATTAGGAGACGGCAATGCCTATGATGATGGTATTTATGTGCTTTTAAAAGAAGTGATTGACAATTGTATCGATGAATATGTGATGGGGCATGGTAAATCGATTGAAATAAAGATTACCGATAAAGAAGTGATGGTTCGGGATTACGGAAGAGGCATCCCATTGGGGAAGGTCATTGATTGCGTTTCTCGAATCAATACAGGAGGAAAATATGATTCTCAAGCCTTTCAAAAGTCGGTAGGCTTGAATGGTGTTGGAACAAAGGCCGTAAATGCGCTTTCCGATTTTTTCAAGGTACAGTCTATCAGAGATGGCAAAACAAAAGTTGCAGAATTTAGAAAAGGGGTTTTGGTTCAGGATGAAAAGGAAAAGGCCTGTGATTTAAAAAATGGTACCATCATCAGTTTTACTCCTGACGAAAGTATTTTTAATAATTTTCATTTCAAATCTGAATTTATTGAAAATCAACTTTGGAATTATGTCTATTTAAATATCGGTCTTAAAATTTATTTTAACGGACAGAAATTTGAATCTGAAAAAGGGCTTTATGACCTGCTTTCCAAAAATTTGAACGATGCCCCATTGTATCCGATTATACATTTGCGTGAAGGGAAAGATTTGGAAGTAGCACTCACCCATACCACGCAGTATGGTGAGGAATATTTTTCATTCGTCAATGGGCAGCATACCACCCAAGGAGGAACGCATCAGGCCGCCTTCAGAGAGGCTTTTGTGAAAACCATTCGAGAGTTTTACAAGCGTGAATTTGACGCTTCCGATATCAGGGCTTCCATCGTGGCGGCCTTGAGTGTGCGTATTCAGGAACCTGTCTTTGAATCCCAAACCAAGACCAAATTAGGCTCTCAGGTTATTGCGCCTTCAGGTCCTAGTTTGCGTACCTGGATCAATGATTTCATTAAAAATTCGCTAGATAACTACCTGCATAAAAATCCCGAAACGGCCGATGCCTTGCTGAAAAAAATTCTGCAATCGGAAAGAGAAAGGAAGGACATCGCCGGCATTCGAAAACTGGCAAACGAAAGGGCCAAAAGAGCCAATTTGCATAATCGCAAATTGCGCGACTGTCGGGTGCATTTCAATAGCAAACATGAGGACAAATTAAATTCCACCATCTTTATCACCGAAGGGGATTCCGCCAGTGGGTCCATCACCAAAGCCCGGAATGTCAATACCCAGGCCGTCTTCAGCTTGAAAGGAAAGCCGCTGAATTGCTATGGACTTACCAAAAAAATTGTGTATGAAAATGAAGAATTTAACTTGCTTCAAAATGCCTTAAACATTGAAGATGGTCTTGAAAATCTTCGCTATAACCGGGTGGTATTGTCTACCGATGCCGATGTGGATGGGATGCATATTCGTTTGTTGATGTTGACATTTTTTCTGCAATTTTTTCCTGACCTGGTAAAAAATGGACATTTATATATCCTGCAAACCCCATTATTCAGAGTACGGAATAAAAAAGAAACCATTTATTGTTATTCAGAAGACGAAAGAAAAAAAGCCACAGAAAAACTGGGGCCTAAGCCTGAAATTACCCGCTTTAAAGGGTTGGGAGAGATTTCTCCCGATGAATTTGGCAATTTTATTGGCAAGGACATTCGCCTGGAACCTGTGATGCTAAAAGAAGTTTCTATACCCAAATTGCTTGAATATTTTATGGGAAAAAATACCCCTGAAAGGCAAGAGTTTATTCTTGGAAAATTAAGGGTTGAAAAAGATGTTGTAGAGGATGACCGTATTTCCAAAATATAAAAAATATGGCAAAGAAAAATATACCTAATATGGATAAAAATCCTCAGGAACCTTCCGAGGAGCAAAAGGCAGAAAAACTTTCCAATCTCATCGCTGTTTCGGGCATGTATGAAAATTGGTTTTTGGACTATGCATCCTATGTTATTCTGGAGCGGGCTGTACCACATATCAATGATGGACTAAAACCCGTTCAGCGAAGGATTCTGCATTCATTGAAAGAAATGGATGATGGTCGCTATAACAAAGTGGCGAATATCATCGGAAATACCATGAAATACCATCCCCATGGGGATGTATCTATCGGTGATGCGATGGTACAACTGGGTCAAAAAGATTTACTGATAGATACCCAGGGAAACTGGGGGAATGTTTTTACCGGTGACAGTGCCGCTGCTTCGAGATATATTGAAGCAAGGCCTTCTAAATTTGCTTTGGAAGTTGCCTACAATGCGCAAACAACCGACTGGCAGCTTTCTTACGATGGAAGAAATAAGGAGCCCCTTACGCTGCCCATGAAGTTTCCATTGTTACTTGCTCAAGGGGTAGAAGGTATTGCCGTGGGTTTGGCATGCAAAATAATGCCACACAATTTTCTGGAATTGCTTGATGCTTGCATCGGCATTCTGAAAGGGCATACCCCGGATATTCTTCCTGATTTTTATACCGGAGGGATGGCCGATTTTAGCAAGTATAACAACGGCCTCAGAGGCGGAAAAATTCGTATTCGTGCAAAGATTGAAAAAAGGGAAAAGAAAACCTTAGCCATCACTGAAATTCCTTTTGGCACAACCACCACAAGCCTTATTGATTCTATTCTGTCTGCCAATGACAAGAATAAAATCAAGATTAAAAAGGTTGAAGACAATACGGCAAATAAAGTAGAAATTGTCATTAGCTTGCATCCGGAAGCCAGCCTTGAAAAAACCATTGATGCGCTCTATGCCTTTACCGATTGTGAAGTATCTATTTCCCCCAATAGTTGTGTCATTAAAGATGATCGCCCTCAATTTTTAGGTGTCAATGAAATCCTGCAACATTCTGTTGAGCATACCAAGGGTTTGCTGGGCAAGGAACTGCAAATTAAACTTGGCGAGCTTACCGAAGATTGGCATCTTTCTTCTCTTGAAAAAATATTTATTGAAAAAAGAATCTATCGCGATATTGAAGATTGTAAGACTTGGGAAAGTGTTATTGAAACCATTGATATCGGATTAAAGCCTTACAAAAAGAAATTGAAGCGTGAGGTCACCAGAGAGGATATTATCAATCTTACGGAGATCAAAATCAAGCGGATTTCTAAGTACGATGCATTTAGAGCCGATGAGCATATCAAGGGTTTAGAAACCCAAATTGAGGAGGTGCAAAATCACCTGGCACATTTAAAAGACTATACCATTGCCTATTATAAAAATTTAATAAAAAAATTCGGCAAGGGGAGAGAGCGCAAAACAGAAATAACCACCTTTGATACCATTATTGCCACTGAAGTGGCTGTGGCCAATCAAAAATTATATGTCAATCGTGAAGAAGGCTTTGCAGGATATGGTCTGAAGAAAGATGAATTTATCTGCGAATGTTCTGATATTGATGACATCATTGCTTTCAGAAAAGATGGTAATTTCAATGTCTTTAAAGTGTCCGAAAAAGTCTTTGTGGGTAAAGACATTATTCACATTGCCATCTTCAGGAAAAATGACCGGAAAACGGTTTATAATATGATTTACCAAGATGGATTGAAAGGCAATGTGATGG
>CANKSK010000144.1 GCA_947485425.1 Bacteroidota bacterium
AAAAAAATAAAGCCATGAAAACAACAGCCTTCTTTCAAAAAAGCCTGACCGCAATAGTGGTTGCCGGCTTATTATTTACTGCCGCATGCAAAAAATCTGACAATTCAGGCCCAGTCGCCAATCCTGCAACTGCTGACGAGGCGCTAAATTACATTGAAGACAACTCCATAGGAGAATCCTACTCTACAGATGCCCAAAATATGGCAGACCAAACAGCGGCCGGCACGCAACATTTCAGAAAAGGCGGACCTGAAGATGATTATACATTCAGCTCTCCTTGCGCAACCGTAACAAAAGACACTGTAAATAAAATGGTTACTATTGATTTCGGAAGCAGCTTCTGCCTTTGCAAAGATGGTCGCTACAGAAAAGGGATCATAAACATTAAACACAGCGGCGGAAATTTCTACACGACACCAGGTGCGAAAAGAGAAATTACCTATACCAATTTCCATGTAGGAAGAGATACAATCAACAAATCGCATCAAGTAGAAGGTACGCATACCCTAACCTTTAAAGGACTCAATTCTGCCAATCACCTCAACTGGGATATTGCTGCAAATATGAAGTTTACCAAGGACCAAGACCCAACCATATTTCACTCTTGGACATCAAACAGAAACAGAGAATGGTTTAGCGGTGACAATACACCCTTTGATTGGACCGATGATGTATTCCACATCACTGGAAGCACAGATGGAAACAATTGCAAGGGAAAATCATTCCATGCACAGATAAACACTCCTCTTGAAAGAGCAATGGGCTGCGATTGGTTCAGAAGCGGTGTCTATGAATTAACACCTGCAGGAAAAGCAACACGCACTATCGATTATGGAAACAACGGAGGCCAAGCCAATGTACCTGATGGAGGCTGCGATCAATATGCTACCTTCAGTGTAAATGGCAAGTCTTATTTAATTACATTGCCCTAATAAAGCATCATAAGCATAAAAAAAACCTCCGAAATATTCCGGAGGTTTTTTTATGCCTAATTATTTTAAGGATATTATTTTATTTGCGAGGCTTCTTCTTGCCATTACAACAAATAATATTTTACATTCATACTGATCAGGAATTTAGCTCTTGAGTCAGAAAAGGAGAAGCCTTAGGCTATGATGCTACTTTTAATTTATTGATACTTGCTTTATCTAATTTACTTTTTGCGTATGCAAGGGTAATCGTGATGTCTTTAACGCCCTTATCTGAAGGAGCCTCATACATAAAATCGAGCATGATAAGCTCACAAATAGAGCGAAGACCACGTGCACCCAACTTAAATTCCATTGCTTTTTCCACAATAAAATTAAAAACACTTTTTTCGATGTTGAGTGTAATTTCCTCCATCTCAAAAAGCTTTTCATATTGTTTAATCAAGGCATTTTTGGGTTCTGTTAAAATCCTTCTCAATACATCTTTATCGAGCGGATTTAGAAAAGTAATGACCGGTAATCTTCCGATTAATTCTGGAATCAAGCCAAAGCTTTTAAGATCTTGAGGAGAAATATATTGCAGATAATTGTTTTTATCGATATCATCTGCATCTTTCGCCGCAGCATAACCAATGGCTTGTGCCTGCAGGCGTCTTGCAATTTTTTTGTCGATGCCGTCAAATGCCCCTCCGCAAATAAAAAGAATATTGGAGGTATTGATGCTGATCATTTTTTGTTCCGGATGCTTACGACCTCCTTGAGGTGGAACATTCACCTGTGAGCCTTCGAGCAATTTGAGCAAAGCTTGCTGAACACCTTCACCGGATACATCTCTGGTAATGGAGGGATTATCACCCTTACGGGCAATCTTATCTATTTCATCAATATAAACGATTCCTCTTTCCGCAGCAGCCACATCATAATCAGCGGCTTGCAAAAGGCGTGTTAGAATACTTTCAACATCTTCACCCACATATCCTGCTTCCGTAAGAACGGTAGCATCTGCGATACAAAAAGGGACATTAATTAATTTGGCAATGCTTCTAGCCAGCAAGGTTTTACCCGTTCCGGTTTCACCCACCATAATGATATTGGACTTTTCTAGTTCCACATCATTTTGTTTCTTGGTTTTTGGCGCTAATCTCTTATAGTGATTATAAACAGCAACAGACAATACCTTTTTAGCATCATCTTGGCCGATTACATATTGATCCAAAAACTTTTTGATTTCGAGTGGCTTCAGTAAGTTCATCTGGGAACTGATGGTATGCTTCAGTTTTTCCGACATTTCCTCCTGAACAATGGTTTGCGCCTGAGAAATACACTGATCACAAATATGACCTGTAATACCGGCAATTAAAACCAGTGTCTCACTTTTATCTCGCCCGCAAAAGGAGCATTTAATATCTTTCTGATTTTTCATGAGGCTAGCCCTGGCCTTATATTCCTGATTTTTTATTCCTTAACAAGACCTCATCAATCATTCCATATTCTTTTGCTTCGGTAGAGGTCATCCAATAATCTCTATCGGAGTTTTCCCATACTTTTTCGTAGGTCTGACCACTATGCAAAGCGATAATTTCGTAAAGTTCTTTTTTCAACTTTTGAATTTCTTTCGCAGTGATTTCTATATCCGAAGCTTGTCCTTCAGCACCACCCATGGGTTGATGAATCATCACCCTTGAATGCTTAAGACCGGTTCTTTTTCCTTTTGCACCGGCACAAAGCAACACAGCCGCCATAGATGCAGCCATTCCGGTGCAAATGGTAGCAATTTCAGGATTGATATATTGCATGGTATCATAAATCCCTAGACCTGCATATACAGAACCACCCGGACTATTGATATAAATCTGAATATCTTTTTTTGAATCCACAGATTCTAAAAACAACAACTGCGCCTGAATAACATTGGCAACATAATCATTGATGCCTACACCTAGGAAAATAATACGATCCATCATCAATCGAGAAAAAACATCCATCGTAGCGATATTCATTTGGCGTTCTTCGATGATGGTAGGAGAAATATAATCTGCATACACAGAAGAGATATAACTATCTACAGTACTTCCGCTCATGCCTCTATGCTTTACCGCATATTTTCTGAACTCATCTCTATAATTCATATCCATTTTTTTTGGTATTAATTGTGTTTACGATTTGCCGGCGAGAAAAAGAACAACTGTTCGTTACCGACAAACATGTTACAAATATAGTTTATAACTGTTTAAAATCTTCTAAAGAAATTGTTTTCACTTCAGAAACCAAATTATTTTCCAACAAACCAAAAACTTTGTCTTCCATACACTCATTGCGAAGCTTATCAGCCTTTTCAGGATCTGATAATTCCTTAGTAGCCATTTGCACAAAATAATCATCAAAAGCACCAAAAACGCCATACTTTTCGAAGGCTTTTTTATGTTTTTTGATGGTAAAGGCTAGAAGTTCTTCTTCCGTCAAATCAATTTGATGTTCACGAGAAAGTCTTGAGGTGATCAGACTCCATTTCAAGCCAACCGCATACGAATCATATTGACTTTCAACTTGCTCTGAAGTAAGATTATCCGTATTGGCAATGGTAATAAATCGTTTTAAAAAATCATCGGGCAATTTGATATGCACGTTTTCGATCATTACTTTTTCGATATCATATCTCAAGCGATTTTGAACAGCGCTTTCATAAGCGCCTTTCATTTCTAGCCTGATTTTTTCCTTTAGGCCCTCTTCACTGGTAACGGCGTCTTTTCCATACGCTTTATCAAACAGTTCCTGATTGATTTCAGAAGGGGTTACACGACTGATTTTTTCAACAACAAAGGAATAATCAGATTGCAAGGCCTCTATATTTGATTTTTCAATGCTAAGCATTGAAGATACTTCCGTTTCATTTTTTATCGCACGCAAAGGATTAAAAGTCAAAGAATCCTCTTTTTTTATGCCTATAAATTGATTTCGAACAGACTCTTCGGTAATAAAATCAATAGAAATATAGGTTTTATTGTTTACGCCACCTTCCAAAACAGCACCATTGGCATCTAACTGTTTCAATTCACCATATAGAAGGTCGCCTTTTTCAGAAAGCTCAGCATCATTAGGTTCGCCAAATTTCTTGGAAAGATCTACAACATATTGATTAACAAGGGATTCATCGATAAGAATATCATTTTTAACAATTTTAGGCAAGGCATTAAAATCAACCACAATGGTTGGGGCAAGGCCTAACTCATATGAAAAAACAAATTCTTTAGACTCTTCAGGCATGAAGCTACTTGAATCCTTAGGAAGCGGCTGTCCTAAGATTTCGATTTTATTGGATTGCAGGTAACCATAAAGGGAATCTTGCAAGATTTTATTCAATTCATCGGCCAAGACCGTTTTACCAAACATTTTTTTGATAACCCCTTGAGGCACTTTCCCCTGTCTAAAACCAGGCACAACGGCCTTTTTCTGATAGTCCTTAAGGACTTGTTCAACTTTGGGCTCGTAATCATTGGGCGTTACCTTGATATTAACTACTGCACTTAACTCTCCAATGCTTTCCTGTGTAATGTCCATTTGTAATTTAAAACTAAAATGCTGTCCTGATAAATAAATACTACTTCCCAAAGAAAAAGACATTTGTGCGGATG
>CANKSK010000145.1 GCA_947485425.1 Bacteroidota bacterium
CGCTCCTCTATTGACACTGGTTTTGCCTTGCCAACAGTAGAAGAATTTGAAAAAATTATTACCTCAAAAACCAAAGGAATTATGATCTGTAATCCGGGAAACCCTACCGGATATCTGTATTCTAGGGAAGAACTGGAGTCGCTTAAAGAATTGGTTTTGAAGTACAATCTATTTCTTTTTTCCGATGAAGTATATAGAGAGTTTTGCTATGATGGGGCGCAATATGTGTCCGTTATGCACCTAATTGAGGGCATTGAAGAACATGTGGTGCTTTTAGACTCCATTTCGAAGCGCTACAGTGCCTGCGGAGCTAGAATTGGCGCATTGATTTCCAAAAATAAAAAACTAATGGAAATAGCCATGAAATTTGCGCAGGCGAGATTAAGCCCACCTACCTTTGGACAGCTTGCTGCTGAAGCAGGCATTGACACCCCTGACTCCTATTTCAAAGAAGTCAATGCGGAATATACCAAAAGAAGAAATCTGGTTGTAGAGGCTCTAAATGATATTCCGGGTGTATTCTGCCCCAAGCCCAAAGGGGCATTTTATTGCATGGCAAGGCTTCCGATTGACGATGCTGATCGCTTTTGCCAGTGGCTTTTGGAATCATTTGAACATGAAGGAGAAACCGTTATGCTGGCACCTGCAACAGGATTTTATTCTACCCAGGGAGCTGGAATGGATGAAGTGCGAATTGCCTATGTGCTCAAGGAATCAGATTTGGAGAAAGCCATGCTATGCCTAAAAAAGGCACTCATGGTATATCCAGGTAGAACTTCTTAGAAAGCAGAAAGAGAAAACATTTGATTCAATACCGATTTATTCAAAGTCATCGTAGAGCAAATACTTTTTGCGGATGGCTTTAAACTTCTTGATATCGGCTTGCCAACTTGCGCGGATTTTCTCCTCAGAATCACCATTGATAATTTGTTTTCGGAGCAAATCTGTACCTGCCAGCTTGTCAAAAAAATCGTTGAAAAACTTTTTCTTGACCGGATATTGATCATAAAAATCTTTGAGCCAAAACAAATATAATTTTTTGCTGTTGCGAATATATACATCACCAAATAAGCTCAAATCATAACCCTTGCATTCAACGCCTTTGAAGGGCGGATTTTTAGAAGCGCCAGGGATACTTCTTGGGGTAAAAGAATAAGATCCCTTGGTATATTTGGGATTTCCGATCACCTGAAAGGGCTTATCCGTTCCCCTTCCCACACTTACCACCGTTCCTTCAAACAAACCCAAACTGGGGTATAAATTAATACTAGCCATATTGGGGAGATTTGGTGAAGGCTTCACCGGAAGTTCAAAAAAGTCGCTGTGCACATAGTTTTCCACCTTCACAAATTCAAGCTGACAAAATAAGGAATCTCTCAAATAGTGTTCACCATTGAGCATTAGAGCATATTCTGCCATGGTCATTCCATACACCAAAGGGACAAGATCGAGTCCTACAAATGATTTAAATTGAGGATCCAGCATGGGGCCATCCACATAAAACCCATTTGGATTGGGACGATCCAAAATCAGCAATTTCACCTTATTTGCGGCACAGGCCTCCATGAGATAATGCAGGGTAGAGATATAGGTATAAAATCGAACGCCTACATCTTGAATATCAAACACAACCACATCGATCCCTTTTAATTCATCAGAAGTAGGCATATAATGGGAACCATAAAGAGACACCACCGGAATACCGGTCTTGGCATCCATCATATTTTCAACATGTTCACCAGCATCCGCGTTTCCTCTAAAACCATGTTCGGGTGCAAAAATGACTTTAATATCCATTTGAAGGCCCCTTAAAGTATCAACCAAATGTGTATTACCGATAACTGATGTTTGATTGGCAACCAGTGCAATCTTTTTCCCTTTTAGAAGCGGCAGATATTTCTCCAATTGCATATCACCGGGACGCAAACTTTTAATGGTTTTGTCTTGATTTTTTACAGCAATGAGCACCTGTGCCTGCAAACTTGTTAAAATACAATTCAAAAAAACTATAGTGAGTACCACAACCACCTTGCAAACTGAAAAAATAGAGCTCGAGGACCTTTCAGAAATCTTTGAATGATAGTATGCCATACATTTTATATCTTTAACCCCTTGATTGTGGACGGCAATTTACACATTCTGCCATAATTTGAGATAGAAAATCCAATAAAAGAGTTAAGAAATTTCATACCTATTTTTTTGAGTTACGAACTGTACATAGCCCGGAGAATACTTTTTTCAAAGTCTGATGATATACGCAAGCGCGGGAGCATCTCCGCAAGACCGGTCATTCGCATTGCCATTACAGGTGTAGTACTGGGGCTTGCCGTGATGATTATTGCCTTGGCCATTGTGACCGGTTTTAAAAAAGAAATCAGGGAAAAAATTACTGGATTTGGTGGACATATTGTTATCAGCAACTATGATGACAACAGCTCTTATGAGGTCATTCCCATCGAAATGAATCCGAACATTTCACGAAATCTAAGAAAGATAGATGGCATTCATCATGTGCAGGAGTTTGCTACCAAAGCAGGCATTATCAAAACCGATGATCAAATGGAAGGTGTTGTTTTGAAAGGTGTTGGCCCCGATTTTGACTGGGAATTTTTTCAAGATAAAATCACCGATGGAAAGCGTTTTCAAGTGGAGACCGATACAGGGAAAGCATCAAATGGCATGATGATTAGCAGGCAAACGGCCAACAGACTCAAGCTAAAGACTGGCGATAATTTGGTCATGTATTTTATTCAGCAGCCGCCAAGAAGCAGGAAATTTACCATTACCGGTATTTACCAAACTGGGCTTGAAGACTTTGACAAGCTGTTTGTTTTATGCGACATCAGGCACATCAGAAAACTGAATGATTGGAATCCAAACCAAACGGGCGGATATGAAATCTTAATAGACAAGTTTGATCACCTAGATGCCATTTCTCAGCAGGTATATTCGCATACGGGGTATAATCTCAATACCAAAACCATCAAAGATAAATATCCCCAGATTTTTGATTGGCTAGAATTGCAGAACATCAATGTGGTGATTATTATCGTTTTGATGCTTCTGGTTTCCGGCATCAACATGATTTCAGCCTTACTCATCATCATTCTTGAAAGAACACGGATGATAGGCATATTAAAATCAATGGGGGCAAGTAATTTCAGCATTCGAAAAGTTTTTATTTATACGGCAAGCTACCTGACTTTTATGGGGATGCTTATTGGCAATTTCATTGGAATCGGATTGTGCTTGATACAGCAAAAATGTGGCCTCATCAGCCTATCCGAAGAATCATACTATGTTTCAAAAGTCCCCATCAACCTTGATTGGTCACATATTGCCCTGCTCAATACTGGAACCTTTCTATGCTGCTTGCTGATGCTGATTATACCTTCTTATATCATCACCCGAATATCACCGGTAAAGGCAATGAAATTTGATTGATTCAGAATTATTGAATTTCTGATTACCCAGCATCATTTCTTTCTATATTAGCAGAATTATCAGAAAAATCGACTATTTGCATGAATTTTTCCTCAACCGATATCCTCAAGAAAATATTATTGATATTTTTTCTTTTCACCGGCCTCTATTTTGCCAAAGACTTCCTGATTCCATTGACCTTAGGAGCAATCATGGCGATGATATTTTTGCCCATTTGTAAATGGCTCGAAAAAAAAGGGCTTTCCAAAATAATTTCTCCTTTGATATGTATTGGCTTGATATTGGTATTGATTTCGGCCATTGCCTATATGCTTGCTTGGCAAATTGCTGAATTATCAAAGGATGCAAGCCTTATTGAAAGCAGAATTATTGAGATGCTTTTAAAGATACGGGAGTATATTTTTACACATGCAGGCATTTCAAAGATTGAACAAAATCGTTTTTTAAATGATCAAAAATTCTTGTTCCCCAATTTTTTAATGACCTTATTGGGATCTGTTACAAGTATCCTAAGCGGTTTTATTTTGGTATTGGTTTACATTGTATTGTTATTGTATTATAGAATTCATCTTTTTCAATTCTTTCTAAAATTATCTCCTCCCCATCAAAGAGAAAATGTAAAGGATTTGCTTTTAAGTGCCGCACATATCTCACAACAATATTTATTCGGACTTGCCAAAATGATCATGCTATTGTGGGTAATGTATAGCATTGGCTTTGCCATTGCAGGGGTAAAAAACCCCATTTTTTTTGCCATCATCTGCGGATTATTAGAAATCGTTCCATTTATTGGAAATTTAACAGGAACAAGCATCACTGTGATGGTTTCATTGGCGCAAGGTGCGGGCATAGGTGTTGCCATTAGCATCATCATTACCTATGCTAGCATTCAGTTTATACAAGGATGGATGCTTGAACCATTCATTTTAGGTCCGCAGGTAAAAATCAATCCCTTGTTTACCATTTTGGCTTTGGTAATAGGAGAAATTGTTTGGGGAATTCCCGGCATTATTTTGGCTATTCCGATTACAGGTATGCTTAAAATCATTTGTGACCATGTAGATGCCTTAAAACCATATGGATTTTTAATTGGTGAA
>CANKSK010000146.1 GCA_947485425.1 Bacteroidota bacterium
GGGCAAATTGAAATACGCTCAGTGGCATCCACTCCAATATATTAGAAATATTAAAGGCCATGCGCACCAAAGGGGGCTTTCCGTTGTATATTGCGATTGTATTTTCATCCATATCTGAGCGAAGAAGTTGGATTTTGCGACTTCCGCTTTTTTAAGGATGAGAGGATACATTTTTGAAATATGTAGTTTAATTTAAAACACACAAGCATGAAGATTTTAGATAACAAAGTATCCATCGTTACGGGAGGTGGTTCTGGGATTGGCAGAGCCATTTGTAAATTTTTTGCCGCTGAAGGCGCGAAGGTAGTGGTTTCAGATATTGATGAAGTAGGTGGTCGCGAAACGGTCAATGCCATTACAGAAATGGGTGGCGAAGCTTTTTTTATGAAGTCGGATACTTCCAAGCCGGCTGATCATCAAATCTTGGTGGATGAAACGGTAAAGCGATATGGAGGATTGCATATTTCTGTGAACAATGCCGGGATTGGTGGACCGCAGGTGCCAACAGGCGAATATCCTATTGAGGGTTGGGATCATGTTATCGCCGTGAATCTCTCCGGCGTTTTTTATGGCATGCGTTATCAGATTCCTGCGATGTTGAATTCAGGAGGGGGGAGTATCATCAATATGGCCTCTATCCTGGGTATAGTCGGTTTTGCCAATGCGTCTGCTTATGCCGCTGCCAAACACGGTGTTTTGGGCCTTACCAAAAATGCTGCCATTGAATATGCCTCAAAAAATATTCGTGTCAACTCCATTGGCCCCGGATTCATCATGACGCCATTGCTTGAAAATCATCTCGACGAAGCAGGATTGAAATATGTCAGTAGCTTGCATCCCATAGGTCGTTTGGGAAAATCTGAAGAAGTAGCCGAGCTCACCCTTTGGCTCGCATCCGATAAAGCCTCCTTTGTGACCGGATCGTATTATACCATCGATGGGGGCTATACGGCACAATAATTTATGCTTTGCGATGCGAATCTTCAATTTCACTGTATCTTTGGGGGTATCCTATTTTAATTTATACCCTCAAAGATGAAAGTAAAAACACCTTCAGATTCCCAAACCATACAAACAGAAATCGTACTTCCCAACGATACAAATACCTTAGGAAATTTGATGGGAGGTCGTTTGCTGCATTGGATGGATATCACCGCAGCCATCACTTCTCATCGACATTGTGGTCGGGTAGTGGTTACGGCCTCGGTAAATAATGTTTCTTTTAATCAGCCCATTGCCCTTGGCAGCGTGGTTACTTTGATTGCTAAAATCTCCAGAGCGTTCACCTCTTCAATGGAAGTGTTTATTGATGTATGGATCGAAAATAGCAATACGGGCATCAAGGTTAAATGCAATGAAGCCATTTATACCTTTGTGGCTGTTGATCAGTTGGGCAATCCCATCAATATCCCCCAAATTGTTCCTGAAACGGAAGAAGAAAAACAACGCTTTGATGGCGCTCTGCGCAGAAGACAATTGAGTTTGATTTTGGCAGGCAAAATGAAACCTGAAGAGGCTACGGAGTTAAAAGCTTTGTTTGAAACCAAATAACATAAAAAAAGCACCCCATAGGTTATGGTAGGTGCTTTTTCTATATTGTTTATGAAGGGAAAAGATTTGATCTTTCGTTTACTTTTGTAAGGAAAGCTCTAGGTTTACGTTAATTTTTACTTCATCACCCACAACCATTCCTCCTGCTTCTGTAAGGGTATTCCATTTTAAATCATAATCAAAGCGATTGATACTTATACTTGCTTTGAATCCTGCTTTGGTATTGCCATAGGGGTCTTTTGTCGTTCCATTATAGGTAACATCAAAAGTTACTTTTTTGGTGATATTTGTTATGGTCAAATCACCGGATAACTTGAAAGTTTTCTCTGTGATTTTTTTGCAACTTGCACTTTTGAATGTAATGCTTGGGAACTTTTCTGCGCTGAAAAATTCTGCCGATTTCAAATGCGTATCTCGCATATCATTATCTGTATTGATACTATTCACAGCAATATTGATATCGGCCTGAAGATCACTAAAATCAGTTGCGCTTTTGGTGGTAACCGTTCCCTCATAGGATTTGAAATTGCCTTCAACTTCTGATACCACAAGGTGTGTCACACTAAATTTAATATTGGAATGGGCTTTGTCAACTTTCCATTGTGTTTGTGCGGATGCGGAAAAGTAAATTCCCAAAGCCAAGATAATCATTGATCGTTTTTTCATGAGTTTATTTTTTTATGTTTTATTTTAAGCAAAAGTACTTGTTGCTGCTATCAAAAAAATTGATGTAGGTTAAATAATTCAATGTGGGCCTTTGAAAAGAAATTATTCTTTTTTGAACATTTTTTTCTTTATTCTGCTCAGTGATTCGGCCGTAATCCCTAAATAAGATGCCAGGTATTTTTGTGGTATCCGGCTGATGAGGAAAGCTTGTTTTTCAAATAGATTTAGATATTTTTTTTCTGCCGAATCGCTCAATGAAGAGATGATTCTTTGCTGCAAGTTTACATGGCTTCTTTCAATCAGCAATCTAAAAAACCTTTCGAATTTCGGATAGCGTCTAAAAACGTCCTCCAACGAATCCCTACTAATTTTAAGGACATCAGTATTTTCAATGGCTTCAATGGTATAGATGGCAGGATTTCCTGTTAAAAAACCATATAAATCCGATATCCAGTAATTTTCTACGGCAAACTGTATGATATGCTCAGTGCCTTGCTCATCGCTGATAAAGGCCCTGAGGCACCCGCTGTTTACAAAAGCAAGGTGTTTGCAGTTTTCGCCAGCAACAATTAATTTTTCTTTCTTTTTTAAATGAAGCTTTTCAAGTTTTGATGTAAAAAATAAAAACTCCTCATCATTCGCATCAATGTATTTCAGAATATTTTTATGTATCAATTCATGCATATTCACAAAAATGGTGTTGAAATGGAAAGTCTTTAAACAAGAAAAAATTATTTGTTAGCTATAGGGCGGATGATGAGGATACCTTTTAAAATAAATTTCTTTAGCCATTTCCGATAAGATGTTTCGCAGCGCGTCGGTATTGTTTTTTTTCAAGGCAGAAATAAAAATACTTGGGCTACTTTCCTTTGCCATCCACATTTTGGTGAAATCTTCGAGGCTGATATTTTCTTTTTCAATAGGACTTAAATCATCCTCCTCTTTTTTTGTAAAACGATAAGCATCAATTTTATTAAAAATCATGAGGGTTGATTTGTCGCCTGCTCCAATCTCTGCAAGGGTCGATTTTACCACCTGAATATGGTCTTCAAACTGTGGGTGTGAAATATCTACCACATGCAATAAAATGTCGGCTTCAATAACTTCATCAAGGGTAGATTTGAAAGATTCTATCAAATCATGAGGAAGCTTTCTGATAAACCCTACGGTGTCGGAAAGCAGACAAGAAATATGTTCAAATTGGACTTTTCTTACGGTGGTATCTACGGTGGCAAAAAGCTTGTTTTCAGCGAATACATCGGACTTGCTGAGAAGGTTCATCACCGTTGATTTTCCGGCATTGGTATATCCCACCAAGGCAAGCCTTACCATCTCTCCCCTTTGCTTTCTTTGCGTGAGGCTTTGCTTTTCAATGGCGATAAGCTTTTCTTTCAGCCTTGCAAGCTTGTCTTTGATAATCCTACGGTCTGTTTCTATTTCTGTTTCCCCAGGACCTCTCATGCCAATACCTCCTCTTTGTTTTTCAAGGTGGGTCCACATCCTGGTAAGGCGTGGCAGCAAGTATTTGTACTGGGCAAGTTCTACCTGGGTTTTTGCCTGCGCTGAACGGGCACGCTTGGCAAAAATATCAAGGATCAGACTGCTTCTGTCTAAAACCCTGCATTCCAGAATTTGTTCGATGTTGCGGATTTGTGAACCGGAAAGTTCATCATCTGCTATGGCCAAACTGATTTTGTGTTCCTTGATATACTCTTTTATCTCATTGAGTTTTCCTGAGCCTATATAGGTTCTAGAGTCAGGGTGATCCATTCTTTGGGTAAATTTTTTTACCGCTTTACCTCCTGCCGTTTCGGTCAGAAAAGCAAGCTCGTCCAAGTATTCATTTACTTCCTCAATTCGCTGTTGTCTGCGAATGACGCTTAAAAGCACCGCTAGCTCTTTATCCGGACCAATATCAGATGGTAGTAATTTCAATGGGGTTTGTTAAGGATTTTATTTTTTAAAAGTCATGGTATACGCAGCAACGGCTTTGATTTGCTCTTCTGTTAGTTGTTCCTTATAAGAAGCCATGGCGTTTTTTCCGTTCAGAATGATTTGTATTCTTTCTTCCAAAGATAAAACAGAAGCGTTTAATAATTTTGCGCCGCTTAATCCCATTTCACCCTGCATGCCATGGCAGCTAGAGCATTTGTTTGCATAAAGAACTTCTGCAGCTTCATTGGGGTCAGTGGCAACACTGCTTTCTATTTTTTGTTTTTTGAAAGAAAGGCTTTTGGTCTCTCCCAATCTGTAAACCACCAATAACAATACAAAAGAAAGTATCGCCAAAACTTTATTGTGTTTTTTAAACCCGA
>CANKSK010000147.1 GCA_947485425.1 Bacteroidota bacterium
AGACATGTCTTTCTTCTCAAATGGTTTTATTGAAAGAACAGGAATATCACTCATATTGATAACGTGCTGCGCTTTGGAGCCAATGAAAAAATCAACCCAATCCGTTTCCTGTTGAGTCATAATCATGAGTAAATCTCCTTTTACCTTTTTTGCATACTCCATTACACTATCTGCAATATTGCTGCCTTCAACAAAATCAGCCGTGCTCTCAATGCCTTTTTCTTCTATAAATTTCTTAACTTGATTTATCTGTCTCTTTAATTTATTCACTTTAAACTCATCATGGCTCACCAAAACGGAAACAATACGGATGCTTGATCCAAATAATTTTGCAAGCTCTACTGCTTTGCTCACTTTCTCTTTGGTTTCCTTACTCAAGTCAAGGGGGAGAACAATATTCTTGCAGCCAGCCCTATGTTTTTTTCCTTTAATAGTAATAACCGGACAAGGTGCATCGCGCAAGACACTCATGGTGTTGGAACCGATGAATTTTTTCTTGAGACCAGAATTATTATGGGTTCCCATGATGATAAATGTGGCCTTCAACCTATTCGCCACTTTCACAATCTGCTCGTAAACTTTCCCCTTTACCACCAGAGTGCTAATTACAATTCCTGACTCCTTGGTGGTGTCTTCGGCAATTTTATCGAGCTTGGTCCTAATCTTTTCTTTTGCTTCGTTGGACGCCTCACTCTTAAAAAGAATTTTTGAGAGCGGATTGGAAGAATCCTGATCCATCACGTAAAGTAAGGTGATTTCAGTCTTGGTTAGCCTGGCTAAGTTGAATGATTGGCTCAGAGCGATCAATGCCTGCTCTGAAAAGTCCATCGGGACGAGAATATGATTTTTTAATGAATTCATTTTATGTGGAATAAATTTACTTATTTTGCGGGCAAATTTACAAAAATATCCTTATGAAACAAATTCCTGAGTCTGAGCTTATATTGAATGGTGATGGCAGTGTCTATCACTTGAATTTACTTCCTGAAGAACTTGCTGATACCGTAATTACCGTTGGTGATCCGGATAGAGTGCCTGTGGTTTCTAAATTTTTTGATTCGATTGAGTTGAAAAAACAAAAAAGAGAATTCGTTTCGCACACCGGAACTTTAAATGGCAAAAGACTGACTGTTCTTTCCACAGGTATTGGTACGGATAACATTGACATTGCTTTTAATGAATTAGATGCACTTGTTAATATTGATCTTAAAACCCGTTTAATAAAAGAAAAGCTTTCTTCCTTAAAAATTATTCGCTTGGGTACCTCTGGTGCTTTGCATGCCGATATTCCGGTTGACTCATTCGTGTTTTCAACCTATGGATTGGGCCTTGACGGGGTATTGAATTTTTATGTGCTTGAAAATAATGCACATGAAAGCGAGGTAATCGAGGCTTTTAGAAAACACTATCCATCCAATGGCGTGCTTGCACAGTCTTATTTGAGTAGTGTTTCTTCTTTGCTGGAAAATAAAATATCTGACGGACTGATTAAAGGAATTACAGCCTCTTGCTGTGGCTTTTATGGTCCGCAGGGTAGGGTGCTTAGGGGGCAATTAGCCCGTCCTGATTTCTTGGAAAGACTCAATAGTTTTCAATTTGGAGACCTTCGGGTAACCAATTTTGAGATGGAAACAGGTGCCATGTACGGATTAGCAAGGGTTTTAGGTCACGAGGTATGCTCTGTAAATGCCATTGTAGCCAATCGAATCACCTTAGAGCATACCCATAGGGCAGAACAAACCATTGATGAAATGATTGAAATGGTATTGCATCGATTGACCCAAAACTAATTTTTAGAATAAATTACAAATTCATAAACCTTTTATTTCTCTCTAGCGTAAAAATGGCTTATAAAATTTGACGCCATAATTGGATGAACGAAAAAGAAATTGACGCGATGATCCGTCTGCTGGATGATCCGGATACAGAGATATTTAACCATATTGAAACCCGCCTGGTATCACTGGGTAAGGAAGTTATTCCCATCCTGGAAAATGAATGGGAAGTAAATTTTAATCCCCTCATTCAAAATCGAATTGAAAATATTATCCATAAGATTCAGTTCGAAAATGTCCTAATTTCTCTCAAGGATTGGGCTGAAAATGCATCCGAGAATTTACTTGAAGGTGCAATTCTTGTTGCCAAATATCAATATCCGGATTTGGATGCAGAAAAAATTGGTATCCAAATTGAACAGATGACTCGAGATATTTGGCTCGAACTCAATGACAACCTTACCGCTCTCGAAAAGGTGCGCATTTTGAATAACTTCATGTTTAAGGTCTTTGACTTCAGTGGCAATACGACCAATTACCATGCCCCCCAAAACTCATTTATCAATATTGTTTTGGAAAGCAAAAAAGGGAATCCCCTTTCCTTAAGTATATTATATAGTTTAATAGCGCAAAAACTCGAAATCCCCATCTTGGGCGTGAATTTACCAGAACATTTTATAGTAGCGTATATGGATGAAGTGGGTATCGTACCCTACAAACCGGAAGAAAAAACACCATCCGCAGTTCTGTTTTATATCAACCCTTTTAGCAAAGGTTCTATAATCGGTAGAAAAGAAATTGATGCTTTTCTCAAACAGCTTAAAATTGATCCGATGGATTCCTATTATGAGCCTTGCGATAATATAGCCATTATCAAAAGATTATTGAGAAATCTAATGTATTCCTATCAGAAATTAGGCGATCATGATAAAATGGATGAACTCAATCAGATGATGCACACCATGCAAAAATTTAACAATGCATCTGAAGAACCTGGTGATGCTAATGAATAATTTTATAAATCGTACTGAAAATAATACGGATATCTGTCCATAAACTTTTTTCTGAGATATATTTGAGGTTTAAAAGGAGTTTTTGAGGCATAATTTCTTGAATATAGGTCTCCTCAGGGTTTGGGGAGGCGCCTAAAATTTCATTCTCATTGGAAAATTCAATAGATGCATAATCGGTAATGCCGGGCTTTACAAGTAAAACCTGCCTTTGCGCTTCACTATATAAATCCGTATATTTTTTTACCTCTGGACGCGGGCCAACTAAACTCATATCACCCAACAATACATTCATCAACTGAGGTAGCTCATCAAGCTTGTATTTGCGCAAATAATATCCGGTACGCGTAATCCGTTGGTCGCGAGAACCTACCGTCAGAAGGCCTTTGCGATCTGAACCTTTTTTCATGGTTTTAAATTTAAATAGATAAAATTCAATACCATTTTTGCCAATCCGCTTTTGTCTATAAATCACACTTCCTTCCAAATCTGAAAGAACACAAAGCGAAATAATCAGCAGAATAGGGGATAATAAAATCAGACCGATCAAAGAAAAAATCACATCAAATAATCTTTTAGCCATAAAAGGTTTAATTTTTTTGAAAATTCAAAACCTTTTCAACAGCATCCACAACGGACTGAATGACCTTTTCTGCTTGTAATGCACTGAGGTCAAAAAATACCGGTAATGAAATTTCTCTTGAATATTGCTGATAGGTTTCAGGATAATCATGGATGGAATATCCCAATTTTTTGTAATAACTCATCATGGGAACCGGAATAAAATGCACATTTACCGATACATCTTGCTCGAAAATATGCTTCATTATTTCATCCCTTTGTTCTTCATTGATATTTTTGATTTTCAAGGGGTAAAGGTGATAACTGGAAATTTTGCCTGTTTCTGGATTTTCCATCATTGGAAGCTCTGCCCATGCATATTTGCCAAGTCCTTGGTTATAGATGTCAAAAATTTCTCTTCTTCTTGGTAGGGTTTCAGATTCGTATCGGTCGAGTTCAACAAGCCCAATAGCGGCAAGGATATCGGTCATATTCATTTTGTAACCTGCCTCTACGATATCATACTTCCAATTCCCTTTTTGTGTTTTGGCAAGTGCATCTTTGTTTTGACCATGTAAGGATTTTATACAAAGTTTGGTATATATTTCTTCATTGTCAAAACCATCAGATAAATTCAGCGCAATGGCACCTCCCTCGGCCGTGCTGAGGTTTTTTACAGCATGAAAAGAAAAAACGGAAACATCTGTCAAGGAGCCGGTCTTTTGGCCTGCTATTTCGGCTCCTAAAGAATGGGCGGCATCAGCCAAAATAAGAATTCTTCCCAGCTGCGTCTGTTCAGCTGTTGATGCATTAAAGAGTGCCTTTATTTCGGGTCTGCGAACCAATGCATTCAGTTTTTCATAGTCGCAGGGCAGTCCGCCGAAATCAACAGGCATAATTACCTTGGTTTTAGGGGTGATGGCTTTTTCAATGGCCGAAAGTGAAATATTGAAATCACTATTCACATCCACAAATACCGGCTTTGCTCCACAGTGCATAATTACATTGGCTGTGGCAGAATAGGTATAGGCAGGTAGGATTACTTCATCACCTTCTTGCACACCAAACCACCTGAGGATCAGCTCAAGGCCTGCTGTTGCGGAATTTAAACAAAGTGTTTTTTTGTTTCCACAATAGTCCGTTAATTTTTTTTCAAATAATTTGGTTCTGGGTCCCGTGGTAAT
>CANKSK010000148.1 GCA_947485425.1 Bacteroidota bacterium
TATTAAGGCGCCTTTGGTGATTTCTTCATCCATTTCCCATTTGAAGCCGTCTTTGGTAGCCAAATGCAAGAGCAAGGTGCTGATATTCTTTGCGTAAAGTTCACTGGCATTGGTTGAAAGGAGGGAAGGGAGATTGGATTCACCTATAATGGTAACGCCATATTTCACAACAGTTTTATCCATTTCACTCAAACTGCAATTGCCGCCTTGTTCGGTGGCCATATCCACAATGACTGATCCGGGTTTCATATTTTTTACCATCTCCTCAGTGACCAAAACAGGTGCCTTTTTTCCTGGTATCAATGCGGTGGTAATAACGATATCTGCTTGCGTGATGTGCTTAAAGAGTAGCTCTTGTTGTTTCTTTAGAAAATCTTCTGAAACTGATTTTACATATCCGCCTTCGGTCTTCATGGATTCATCGCCTTTGAGTTCGATAAATTTGCCACCAAGAGATTCTACCTGTTCTTTGGTTTCCGGTCTGATATCCGAAACCTCTACAATGGCGCCAAGTCTTTTGGCCGTGGCAATGGCTTGTAATCCAGCTACACCGGCACCCATGATCACCACTTTAGCAGGTTTGATGGTTCCTGCCGCCGTCATCAACATGGGAAATATTTTTCCTGAGGCATTTGCCGCAAGCAATACCGTTTTATATCCTGCTAAATTGCTTTGTGAACTTAAAGCATCCATTTTTTGTGCCCTTGATATACGGGGAACCGCATCCATTGAAAAGCTGCTGATTTTTTTTGTACAGCACATCTGAACCAATTCTGGATGCATAGAAGCCCACATAAAAGAAATGAGCACTGAGCCCTCGCGCATCTGCTCTATATCTGCAATTTGAGGCGGATTTACCATGAGAACAATATCTGCTGCCGAAATCAAGGCTTTTCTGTCGCTGCTGATGCGTGCACCGGCGCTTGTATAGGCCGCATCCGTATATGATGACTGTATGCCGGCACCGCTCTCGATCTCACATTCAAATCCTTGGGATAGAAGTGCTTGAACTACTTCCGGATTGAGCGCTACCCGGTTTTCTTGTATTCGGGATTCTTTGGGAACTGCTATTTTTAAGGCCACGCGTAGGGGTGTTGAATTTTCACGCAAAGGAACGCAATTAAAACCGATATTGCAAAAAAGTAAACCCCTATCTTTTTTGGTCTTTTTTTCTGCAAAGGGCCTATGGATGAATCATTCACATTCGTTGATGATTTTTGTCAGCATTAATTCTTTCCTCCCCCAAAAATTGCGTTTGGAAATCAATGGGAATTTGTGGAATTTTGTGAACCGATTGCCTGAAATGATCGCAAACGGCCTAATATCTTTAATTGATTTTGCCAAATGATAAAATTCACACCCCATAACCTCCAAAAACTTGAAAACTTACTCAAAGAAGGAGGCTATAAAATCAGATATGAAAAAGGCAATTTCAAATCAGGGTATTGCGTCCTTGAAGAATTGCGTGTCATTGTGGTCAATAAATTTTCTTCTATCGATATCAAGATTGGTTTTTTGTTGGAAATTTTAAAAGTTGTGAATATCAATGAGCAATTGCTCGATGATAAGCTTCGATCGTTTTATGGAGAGTTGAAACAAACAGAAATTAAGTTTTGAAAATTACCTTTCTAGGAACCGGAACTTCCCAGGGTGTGCCTGTTGTGGCCTGCAATTGTTTGGTTTGTTTATCAGACAACAGCAAGGACAAGCGCTTGCGTACCTCCATAATGGTTGAGCACTTGGGGCAGAATCTGGTCATTGACTCGGGCCCTGATTTTCGCCAACAAATGCTTAGGGAAGAGGTGCAAAAACTCGATGCCCTGCTGCTAACCCACGAACACAAAGACCATATTGCCGGACTGGATGACATCAGGGCCTTTAATTACATCAGCAAACAAAAATTGGATGTCTATGCCGTTGAACGCGTTCAAGAAGCAGTCAAGCGCGAATTTCATTATATTTTTTCAGGAGAAAACTATCCGGGAATTCCCAAAATCAATTTGCTCACCATTCACAATCAGCCGTTTCAAGCTGCCGGTATGCACATTACCCCGATAGAGGTTTTGCACTATAAACTCCCGGTAATGGGCTTTCGGATACAGGATTTTACCTATATCACCGATGCCAATTTTATTGGTTCAGAAGAAATGGAAAAAATCAGGGGCTCAAAGGTGGTGGTCATCAATGCCCTGCGCCATGAAAAACACATTTCACATTTTAACCTAGAGGAAGCCATTGCCATTTTAGAAGACTTAAAGCCTAAAAAGGCATATCTTACTCATATCAGCCATCAGCTAGGGCTGCATGATGAAATCAATAAAAAGCTCCCGCACTTTATCAAATGCGCCTATGATGGCTTGCAAATAGATTTGGATTAGCCCCACAAAGAATCTTTTGTTTTTTTGTTTTTGATTTCAATCCTTTTCCCATATATTTGTTCGTAGTTGGTTGTATGCTATTTATTTTTTTCTCTATGCATCCTTTTGAGTACTAAAATCTACTACATAGTAATACCGGGCAGATGATGAATTTTTTTAAAAATAGAAAAAAGCGAACCGAACAAGAACTGATTGAGGGTTGTAAAAAAAACGACCGCAAAAGTCAGAATATCTTGTATGAAAGGTTTGCACCTTTGATGTTGGGCATCTGTATTCGCTATTCTTCTGAATTGCATGTGGCTGAAGATATTATGCAGGAGGGATTTATCAGAATTTACAATTGCATAGGTACATTTCGTAATGAAGGGTCTTTTGAAGGTTGGATGAAAAGAATCATGGTCAGAACGGCCATTGAGCAATACCGGAAAACCATACAGATTCATGCCTATGATGATACGGAAAATGAAAAAATTGATTTCTCCGATATTTCAGGTATGGATGCCTTGACGACCAAAGATTTGTTGCGGATGATTCAAGATTTACCCGCTGGATTCCGAACGGTCTTCAACTTATATGCTATTGAAGGATATTCTCATCAGGAGATTTCTGAAATGCTCCACATATCTGTAGGGACTTCCAAATCCCAGCTCTCAAGGGCTAGAGTCATCCTACAGGAAAAAGTACGCATAGAAAATCAAACCATAGCATATGAAGTTTACAGATAAGAATTCCATAGATGATTTTTTCAAATCCCGCTTGGATGGGATAAAGAAAAATCCTTCAAAAGGGATTTGGGAAGCGATTTCCAAGCAACTGAATCCTTCCTATTCTTGGCAAAGCATTTCCGGACGAATGATTTATGGGGCTGCTAGCCTTGGTATGCTTGCTGGACTTGCCTTTCTTTTCCTTTCTCCACAAGCTACAAAAACCCAAAAAACTTTTTTATCTTCTGCCCCTAATCAGATCACTCAAGAATTTGCTTCTTTCCTACAGCCTCAAAATATGTTGGCCTCATCAACAAGCAAACCTGATGCTGAAAGTTTTGCTGACGCATCGCAGCGTAAGCTATCCAATGCATCATCTGCTCAAGGGGCTGCTAATGTATATGCTTTACATGCGCACAAAGACCTTAATTCCTCATTAGGTCAAGACCCAATGGATGTTGATGCAGAGGTATCTATTCCCCTAATAGAAAATGATGCGGAGCCCATTGTTGTGGATCAAGTTTTTTTTGACAAAACCCATCTGGAAAAAATGGCCTATCGCTTTCATGGCCTCACCATAAATGCCCCACTTGAAAAACATCCCGATACCCTGCATATCAAAAGACGCATTTGGGCTGGTGAAAAACTTTTTAAAATGAAAGGCCTGCATGTTGCCGCTGTTTATCAGCTGCATAGCAAATGGATTTCTAAACAAAATACCTATGAGTCCTTCGGAAAAAATAAATTGTCGTATACCTTTGGTTTGGGAAATGCCTATGGATTGGCTGTAGGCTATGACTTTTCAAGCATCTTTGGCATGCAAATAGAATACATCGCACAATCTGAACACGGACAAGATTATGAGGAGATCATTAAAAAGAAAGTGGTGAAAAAAAGCATGGCACTCAACTATACGCAATTTCCGCTTTTGTTTAAGTTGAAAAGCAGCAGAATGTCAGGCTTTACCAATAAACCCTTGGTAATCAATTACCTCGCTGGTATTCAATATGGGGTGCTGAAATCGGCCCAATTGACAGTGAATAATCAGTCTATGGATATTAGCAATCGCTTCCTGCATACCGATTTTGCGGCTATTTTTGGCGTTGAAACCGATGTCTTTTTATCTCATCGACTTTTCTTTTCTTCCGGCATTCGCTTTGAATACGGATTGAAAGACATCAATGCCGAGGGATGGAAAATGCAGAATGCCGGCAAATCCCAAAACATCCTTTCCGGAATAAGTTTTGGATTGCATTACATGGTTTTCTAGCTTTTTTGTATGTCAAAAGATAGTATATCTTTAGGGCTGTAAGTATCCCTAAAAATCCTACAGTTTAAAAATAGACAAAAATGTTTAATTTTAACCCGTAGAACAATGAAAAAAACAAAATTTACAGAGAGCCAGATTACTGGAGCGCTGAAGTCGCATGAGGCTGGCAA
>CANKSK010000149.1 GCA_947485425.1 Bacteroidota bacterium
AAATTTCTGCAGGTAAAAAAACAGAATTAAAAATAATAAAAAAAACGGGTATTGCATGATTTATTTGATAAAATAAACTTTACTTCCTTTGCAGCAAGGATAAAAAATCATCAAACAAATACGTACTATCATGCGTTCCAGCAGAGGCTTCCGGATGAAATTGAACTGAAAAAGCAGGACGATCTTTGATGCGAATACCTTCGATGGTATCATCATTCAAATTGATATGTGTTATTTCGACACGATCATTATTTCGTACTGCTTTTTCATCAATACCAAAACCATGATTTTGAGAAGTAATTTCGCATCTACCAGTCAAAAGATTTTTAACAGGATGATTTATACCTCTATGCCCATGATGCATCTTATAGGTTCTAATTCCCATACTTTCTGCCAAAATTTGATGGCCCAAGCAAATCCCCATAAGCGGCTGAGAGGCCTCTAATATATCTTTGACTGTATCGACGGCATAATCCATGACAGAAGGATCTCCCGGTCCATTTGAAATGAGAAATCCATCAGCACCCCAATTTTTCATCTCTGAATACGTGCTTTTGGCAGGAAATACCTTCACTTTACAATCCCTTTGCATTAAATTACGTAGAATATTGGTTTTTACACCCAAATCAAGCACGGCAACCTGATACGTAGCATCCGGATTTCCTAACTCATATGCCGTTAATGTTGAAACCTGAGAAGAAAGCTCCAATCCGGCCATTTTCGGTAACACAGTAAGCATTTCACCTAAAACCGACAAATCATACACTTCCGAAGAAATAATCGCATTCATCGCTCCCTTTTCGCGGATATGACGAACCAATGCCCGGGTATCCACATCACATATACCAACCGTTTGATTCCGCACAAAATAATCCCGAATAGATTCATCGGCGGATTTACGAGAATAATCTTCACTGAAATTACGACAAATAAGTCCGCTTATTTGAATGTGAGAAGATTCGGTTTCATCAGAATGAATTCCATAATTACCAACATGCACAGTATTGGAAATTAAAATCTGTCCGAAATAGGAAGGATCCGTAAAAATTTCTTCATACCCACTCATACCCGTATTGAAACAAATTTCACCACCTTTGGTACCCTGCACGCCAACAGATTTCCCCTCAAAATAGACTCCGTCTTCGAGTAACAATATAGCCTTAGGAGATGTGTTTTCCATTTGAAACAAATCGTAATTTTAAATAAGTTTGTAATATAAAAACAATTGCATTGAGAACATTTTTAATTTTTGCGACTTTTTAATGTTGAGAAAATGCCTTCTCATAACAAATGAAAAAAGGATAAAGCCAATATGACCTTATCCTTTTTAATAATCTTCAATCGTTAATTACTCAGGTTTTTCTTCTGCAGTTGCGTCACCGGAAACTTCTGGCGAAGCGTTTGTTTCACTTGCAGAAGGTGCTACTTCAATCGTAGTTGTTTTTTTACCGCTTGAACGACGACGTGTCGTTTTTGCTTTTTTCACTGTATTATCAGGAAGCATGTTCTCATTGTAATCAACCAATTCAATAAAACACATATCTGCATTGTCACCCAAACGATTTCCGGTCTTCAATATACGTGTATAACCACCTGGCCTGTCAGCAACTTTCAATGCGATGTCCCTAAATAATATACTTACAGCATCCTTATCCTGTAAATAACTGAATACAACACGTCTTGAATGTGTTGAATCATCTTTAGACCTTGTAATTAGTGGTTCAACATATACACGAAGTGCTTTTGCCTTCGCAACGGTAGTCGTAATTCTCTTATGCAGAATCAGTGATGTTGCCATGTTCGACAACATTGCTGCCCTGTGTGAATGTGTCCTTCCTAGGTGATTTATTTTTTTTCCGTGTCTCATATCAATTCTAATATTGTATTATTCCTTGAAGAATAACAAGCATTAATCTCTATCTAATTTGTATTTTGCTACATTCATTCCAAATGTAAGGCCTTTTAGTCTAACCAATTCTTCTAGTTCAGACAATGATTTTTTTCCAAAATTTCTAAATTTCAACAAATCACCTTTTCCGAAAGAAACCAAATCAGCAAGTGTTTCAACATCCGCTGCTTTCAAGCAATTTAAAGCTCTAACAGATAAATCCATATCCGTCAATTTAGATTTCAGCAATTGACGCAGATGCAATGAAGTCTCATCAAATTCTTCTGTTGGCGTTTTCGGTTTTGCTTCGATGGTAATTTTCTCATCGGAGAAAAGCATAAAATGATGTATCAAAATTTCAGCTGCCTCTTTCAACGCATCTTTAGGATGTATAGAACCATCAGTGGTAATATCCAATAACAATTTCTCATAATCGGTTTTTTGTTCCACACGATAATTCTCAACCGTAAATTTCACATTCCGTATCGGAGTAAAAATAGAATCAATTGCGATTAATCCTGCAGGAGCATTGGCAGGCTTATTTTCTTCGGAGGGTACATAACCTCTACCTTTATCGATTGTCAACTCAATCTGAAATTTCACATTCGTTTCCATGTGGCATATCACCAAATCAGGATTCAAAACCTGAAATGCAGAGGTATTTTTTCCTAAATCGCCAGCAGTAAAGGTATTTTTACCGGTAATAGAAACGGTAACTTTTTCTGAATCCGTATTTTCGATTTGTTTTTTAAATCGAACTTGTTTCAAGTTTAAGATGATTTCAGTAACATCTTCCATTACGCCTTTAATGGTAGAAAATTCATGATCCACACCTGATATTTTTATGGTGGTAATTGCATGACCTTCTAAAGAAGAAAGTAAAATTCTTCTTAGCGCATTTCCGATTGTGATACCATAACCAGGTTCAAGAGGGCGAAATTCAAATTGACCTTGCGTGTCATTTGCTCCCACCATAATTACTTTATCCGGTTTTTGAAATTCTAATATTGCCATTTTATATATTCTTAAGTTTAAATTTATGATTAAAGATTGCCGTAAGCAAAACCTACTTGTACTTTATCTTCGATTTCTGTAACCTTATTTAGAGTACAACTCGACAATCAACTGTTCCTTAATATTCTCAGGAATTTGATCGCGTGTAGGATAGGATAACAAAGTACCTGTCTTGCTATTTGAATCCCACTCTAACCAAGGATATTTATTGGCACGGCCAGCTAGTGAATTGGTAATGACTTCCATTGATTTAGATTTTTCTCTCACACCAACTTTATCACCGGCTTTCAAAGTATAGGAAGCGATATTGATAAGTTTACCATTAACAGTAATGTGACCATGAGAAACCAACTGACGTGCACCATTTCTACTTGGAGCTATGCCCATTCTATAAACCACATTGTCTAATCTAGCTTCAATCAATTGAAGTAAATTCTCACCAGTAATTCCATCTTTACGTGTTGCAATATCAAATATTTTCGCAAATTGTCTTTCTAGAATACCGTAGGTATATTTAACTTTTTGCTTTTCCATCAACTGAACACCATATTCAGAAAGTTTAGCACGTTTTTTGGAAACACCATGCTGTCCTGGAGGATAATTCTTTTTTTCGAAGGCTTTATCGGGACCATAAATAGGTTCCCTGAATTTTCTTGCTATTTTGGATTTAGGACCAATGTATCTAGCCATTTGCTGATTTAATATTTATAATTTTTATTGAATACTCTAATGAATTATACCCTTCTCTTTTTAGGAGGTCTGCAACCATTGTGCGGCATTGGTGTTACATCAACAATTTCAGTAACTTCGATACCACTGTTATGGATGGTACGAATGGCAGATTCTCTTCCACCTCCCGGTCCCTTCACATATACCTTCACTTTTCTCAATCCCATATCATAGGCAGTTTTTGCGCATTCAGATGCAGCCAATTGCGCAGCATATGGAGTGTTTTTCTTTGACCCCCTGAAGCCCATTTTACCTGCTGATGCCCAACTAATAACTTGCCCTGCATCATTGGTAAGAGAAATAATAATGTTGTTAAAAGTAGCATTGATGCGTGCAGTTCCTAAAGCCTCAACTTTAACTACTTTCTTTTTGGTCACTTTTGCTGTTGTCTTCGCCATTTTATTCTATTTGCGCTTTACTAAAAGCGGTAATATTTGTAAAGGATATAATTTGTTATTTAGTTACTTTTTTCTTGTTCGCTACAGTTTTCCTCTTTCCTTTTCTGGTTCTGCAGTTATTCTTAGTACGCTGACCTCTTACTGGTAAACCACTACGGTGTCTTGTACCACGGTAGCTACCAATATCCATCAGACGCTTAATATGAAGCTGTACCTCTGAACGGAGGGAACCTTCTACTTTTATTTCGTTGATGATTGTACGAATTCTCGTTAATTGATCATCATCCCACTCACTAACTTTTACATCGTAACTAATTTCAGCTTCCTTCAAAATTCTTTGTGCCGAAGGACGTCCTATTCCGTAGATATAAGTTAAACCAATTTCACCTCTTTTATTTTTTGGTAAATCTATTCCTGCAATTCTTGCCATGAGTTATTATTTGTTTTTTCTAATATTTCTATTCTAATTCCGATT
>CANKSK010000150.1 GCA_947485425.1 Bacteroidota bacterium
AGATTCAGCGTTTGAGGTTCCAATTCAGGAAGACTTTCTATTAAGGTATTTTCATCAACAGTTGCCAGTAATTCTGATTCTGAAATATCTTTTGCAGAAATAGATACAACGGCCATGTTTTGTACTGATTTATCAGGAAAATATTGAAACAACATTACTGCTACCAATACCAAAACACCAAAAGAAATGGAAAAACGCGGGTTTTTGATGAATATAAAAATCTCCAACCAAATGCTTTTCTTTTGAGATTTCACACATACCTCTTGAATAATCGATGGTAGTTCATCAAAATACCCCTTAGGAACCTCAAAAGGATTCTTTTTCTCTATTTGAGAGAGATAAGGAGCCATTTCCTCCCATTTTTCGTCTTCTATTTGTATCTTCTTTTTCATGCTTAACCAATGCCTTTGACTATTCTGTTTTCAAAAGGTTTAATCCCCTTTGATAAATTTTTCTATTTTTTTTACCGCATGATGAAATGAAGCCTTGAGACCACCCACACTTACCCCTAAAATCTCTGAAATTTCTTCATATTTCATTTCTTCAAAATATTTCATATTGAAAACAATGCGCTGTTGTTCAGGAAGTTTCAGAATGGCCTCTTGAAGTTTTCGCTGAATGCCATCGCCACTAAATAAAGGATCATGGCTCAGTGAATCTGACATTTCATGCATCACATCATCCATACGCACAAAAATATTTTTCTTTTTTTTCCTTAGAAAAGTGAGGGCTTCATTTGTAGCGATGCGATAAAGCCAGGTATACAAACCGGATTCTTCCTTAAAATCGTCTAAATGCTTCCACACTTTAATAAATACATTTTGAATCACATCGTGTGCATCATCATGATCAATGACTATTTTTCGAACATGATAATACAGCCTCTCCTGATATTTTCTTACCAGTTGATTAAAAGCAAAATTGCGTGTTTGCTCATCCCTAAACTGCAAAAGCAATTCATTATCGGTATATTCAATCATGCGCTTTTGACCTTTGAGGTTGCAAAGATGAAATACATGTATAGGCTACTTACGACCGATGGCTCTTTGGGCAGCTTCAACAATATTTGAGGCAGAAAGGCCATATTTCACCATCAATTCCTCTGGCGTGCCACTTTCACCAAAATGATCATTCACGCCCACCATTTCCAATGGGGTTGGTTTTTTTCTAGCCAAAAGCTGAGCAATTGAGTCACCAAGGCCTCCATTCAATTGATGCTCTTCAGCACTGACAGCGCAGCCGGTTTTTTGGAGAGAATCCAAAATTATTTTCTCATCCAATGGCTTGATCGTATGTATATTAATTAACTCTGCACTAATTCCCATTGAAAGCAGTTGTTCTACAGCAAGTACTGCCTGCCATACCAAATGTCCGGTGGCAAAAATACTTACATCCTTTCCCTCGCTCATCAAGACCCCTTTGCCTATTTCAAATTTCTGATCAACAGCAGTAAAATTGGGTACTGCAGGACGGCCAAAACGCAGATAAACAGGCCCCTGATGCTCGTAAATGGCAAAGGTAGCAGCCTTGGTTTGGTTATAATCACAAGGATTGATAACAACCATACCGGGTAGCATCTTCATCAATCCAATATCTTCAAGTATTTGATGCGTTGCCCCATCTTCACCTAGCGTAAGCCCAGCATGTGAGGCACATATCTTTACATTTTTTCCTGAATACGCAATCGATTGCCTAATTTGATCATATACACGACCGGTAGAAAAATTTGCAAAGGTACCCGTAAAAGGAACCAATCCACCAATGGTCATACCAGCAGCCATTCCCATCATGTTGGCTTCTGCAATTCCTGCCTGAAAAAATCGCTCAGGAAATTCTTTTGCAAACGCATCCATTTTCAAGGAGCCCGTTAAATCGGCGCAAAGCGCTACTACATTTTCATGGGATTTCCCCAATTCAAGCAAACCGCTTCCAAAGCCGGAACGGGTATCTTTTTTTTCAGTGAAGGTATATTTTGTCATGGTTCTATTTGTGTTCAATAGCAATTTACAATAGCATCATTCAATTCCAACAATTGGTTCTCAATATAAATTTATACTGGAAGAAACGCCGGAAATAATTTTAAATGTTTTATCTATGGTGTATAGTGATAGTTTTGAATTTTTAGGACGAAATACCACCCGATAATTTCCCGGTTGAAGAACAAGGGTTTCCTGGGTGAGGCCTTCATTTAAATTATCAAGCAAGGTTAATCCATTCTCATCCTCAAGGTATACACTTCCATATCCTACTGAATTCGAAAGGAATGTCATCACCCCAGGTTGAGGGATTTGAATGGTTGTGGTATGGCTTTGACTAATCTCTACATCTTTTATTTTTATTCGAGGCAAGCATAAAATTTCAAGATCATAGGTGCCCACCAAATATTTTTGTTTGGTATTAAATTCTTGAACATTTAGTGTATTCGGGTCTCCTGCCTTGCGAACAATACAAAGAAGCTTGCGATTTTCTGAGGCCTGCTCAGACTTCGGAAAAAGATCACCTTGGGGTGTAGGAATGGCAATAATGGTATGTTTACCGGCCGTTAATTTGATACTATCCTTTTCTACCGGTGGAATCGTATGTACTTTTATTTTATACTGAATAAGTGGATCTATTTTGAGGGTATCAGGAACCCCTTTATCATTAAAAGTATGTACAAAATTATATTTTAAACCCTCTGAAACCCGATTATAAAAACTCATATTTACATTGGTTTCAGTTGCGCGTCCATACATATCCAGAAGATTTACTTGAGCGGTAGTTGGGTTAAGCGCCTGTGAAATCACTACATTTAAAATTTTTCTGAAGGATTCCTCATTGCTTGCCTCATAATAATCACCAATACAATCAAAGGTCTTCATGAATTTCTCATCAATCCCCATGCCAATGACAAAAGGTTTTAAGACAACGCCTTTTTTCTGCAAAGCCAAGGATGCAGCACAAGGATCGCCTCCACACTCTTCAATTCCATCGGTTATTAAAATCAATACATTTCTAGCTTTTGTATCCGGAAAATCCTTGGCACATTGGGTAATAGACTGCGCAATGGGTGTGGTCCCTCTGGGTACTAGACTTTTTAATTTGGCCTTGATTTTAACATAATTGTTTTTAGAAAAAGGCACTTCCAATTTGCTATCGTCGCAATCTTTGGGAGGATAAGGTTTTTGATGACCATAGACCCGCAAAGCCACTTCCAAATTATTGATTTTGGAGAGGCTATCGAGCATTTGAGTCATTAATTTTTTGGCAACATCAATTTTAGCACCACTTTGCCACTTGCCCAGCATGCTTTGAGAAGCATCAAAAACAAATAATATACGGGTAAGAACGGGTTCTTTAACGGGTATTTGCTGAGCTATAGAAGAAGCAGAAAATCCAAAAAATAAGGCACAAACGAAACAAAAAACAAAAATATTTCGATATGCCTGAACAAACTTCATCGTTCTTAATAATCACCCAATGTTTCCTCAAGTTGCAACAAAGCATCTTGAAGTTGTTGATCATTTGGGGGAATGCCATGCCATTTATGTGTACCCATCATAAAATCAACCCCAGAGCCCATTTCAGTTTTCATCAGAATGACAACGGGCTTACTTTTTCCGGTAAGGGTTTTTGCCTTTTCAAGACTACGAACCACATCCTGCATGTCATTTCCATTCATTTGAAGAACCGACCAACCAAAGGCCTCCCATTTGGCAGTCAAATCACCAAGAGATAGCACCTGATCAACGGAACCATCAATTTGCTGACCATTGCAATCAACAGTTGCGATAAGATTATCCACATGATTTGCGGCTGCATACATAGCTGCTTCCCATATTTGACCTTCCTGAAGCTCACCATCGCCGTGTAAAGAAAAGGCAAGACGAGTATCCTGATTTCGCTTTTTAGCAAGAGAAGCGCCAATAGCTACCGATAGCCCTTGCCCAAGAGAACCTGAAGCCACGCGTATGCCGGGTAAACCCTCATGCGTAGCAGGATGCCCTTGAAGACGGGTATTTATTCTTCTGAAAGTAGCCAACTCTTGTACAGGGAAATAGCCTTTACGGGCCAAAACACTATACCATAAGGCAGAAAGATGACCATTTGAAAGAAAAAAAACATCTTCATCTCTTCCATCCATTGAAAAGGCTGAAGGATTGGTCTTCATCATTTCAAAATAAAGAGCCACGATAAAATCAGTGCAACCCAAAGAACCACCGGGGTGTCCGGACTGAGGACCATGAATCATCCGAAGGATGTCGCGCCGGACCTGACTAGCGATTTTTTCCAAATCAGAAATAGAAGCCATTGAAAGCATATTAATATAGAATGCAAAAGTACAATTTTTTTCACCGATAGAAAAAAGGAAGAAAGATTAAGATAAAAACAAAAGTGTAATATGCATTGAATTAAAAAATCTTGAAGCAAACCCCAAAAAAGACCACAAACCTTTTATGTTTCATAAACATCAAATAAATAAATCGCAATTTTGTAACTTCGCATTCAAATACAGTAGACATG
>CANKSK010000151.1 GCA_947485425.1 Bacteroidota bacterium
ACTTTTCCGCTCATTGTAATTCGGAGCGTCAGCGGACATTCTCCGTTTTTCTTTGACCTTGAGCCATTAATGTAGAACATGAGGCTGAAAGTGCTTTTGTTTTTTGACATGGTTAATCACATTTAAATTATGCCCTTCACATGAACTGCAAATTTAAAGCGCTCTGTCTGCAAAATAAAATCTAAACTTATGAATGTCAATACCTTTCAGCGCAATTTTGTGCAATTATTTACCCCTTTTTAAAAATCGAAAAGGGGTAACGATTTAGGTACGCAAGCATGCACCGAGATGCACTTCTTTGCACTTGATTTTAACGAAAAAGGGGTGAAAATCATCAATTTTCACCCCTTTTCGTTGGCATTCAAAGTTATCTGCGGAGAGAGTGGGATTCGAACCCACGGTACCCTTTTGGGGCACACACGCTTTCCAGGCGTGCTCCTTCAGCCACTCGGACATCTCTCCTTTCTTTGGGAGCGCAAAGGTAATCATTTTTGCTATTCTTCCCAATCTATTTTCCAAATCAGCCCCCAAACCCCTTTTTTGGGCTAAAAAAATGGGTTTTGGGGACTTCTAAGCCTTTTTTACCCCCTTTAGCTCATAAGCACCCTTTTATTCGTAATTTTGCCTTTAAACCCTATCATTATGCGATTCGAAAAACATATCTTTATCTGTACCAACCAAAGAGAAGACGCTTCCAAAAGCTGCTGCGGCGAAGGCCGAGGAATGGAGCTGGTGAAAATCTTCAGGAAAAAACTGAAAGAAAAAGGACTACATACCCAGATGCGTGCCCAAAGAGCAGGATGTATTGATGCCTGTAATTTTGGCCCGGCAATGGTCGTTTATCCCGAAGGGGTTTTTTACGGCGGCGTGACGCCTGAAGACATAGACGAAATCATATCCTCTCACCTCGTCAATGAAACACCTGTAGAAAGGCTTATCATCGATTTTAACGCCCAGTAAATTTATACCTGCCCCCCTTGGATATTGAACCCTACAGACTGGATAAAGAAATCATCCGCCAAACCATGCAGAGAATTGTCAATGACTTCGCGTTTTTTGACATTACTCTTTTTTATTCCGGTAACGAAGAACATGCCTATGCGGAGATGTCAGCGCAGCTGAACCAAGTAATTGATAACATTGCGGTCAACAACACCTCTTTGCTCATGCAGATTATCTATAAAATCGACATCAGCGAACAGCAACTGCAAAAGTGCATGGAACTCAATCCGGATAAAACGTTTACCGAATCCGTTGCGCATTTGATTATCGAAAGAGAAATGCAAAAAGTGATTACGAGAAAGATTTTTACTCCATGAAAGCGCTGCTTTTTTATTTACTCCTTCCGCTCCTTTATTGCATTGCCATCCTGCCCGATTTTATCCTATACAGAATAAGCGATTGCGTATTTTTTATCGTATACCATATCTTGGGCTATCGAAAAAAAATTGTCAGAAAAAACCTCTCCCTTTCCTTTCCAGAAAAATCATTTTCTGAAAAAAGAAAAATAGAAAAAGCTTTCTACAAATTTCTTTGCGACTCCCTATTCGAAACGTTTGAAATGCTCGTTTTTTCAAAAGAAAATTTTTCAAAACACTGTGCCCTTCACCCCGATGCGGAAAAAATCTTTCAAAGATATTACCAACAAAATCAAAGCATTGTGGTGGTGATGGGTCACTATGGCAATTGGGAATGGGGTGGAAACGCCCTTGCCATCGGCTGTCAGCAGGATACACAGATTGTATATCATCCCTTATCGAACCCCCATTTCGACCAACTGATGTATAAAATGCGTACACGCTTTGGCGTAAAACTCATTGGCATGAAAGAAACGGGAAAGCTCGTGGCTTCGGTGAAAAAAAATCTCAGCGCCCTGGTGCTCATTGCCGATCAGGCGCCTAGAGTTGAAAATGCCTATTGGACTACTTTTCTCAAGCAAGATACGCCTGTTTTTCGCGGTCCAGAAAAAATTTGCAGGAAACTGAATTTGCCTTTGGTGTTCATCTCTGTGCATCGCTTGAAGAGAGGAAAATATGAAGTACATGCAGAAACCCTTGTTGAAAATCCATCAGAGTATGCCGAAGGAGAAATTACAGAAAAGCACTGCCGCAAGCTGGAAGAAGACATCCATGCTTCTCCTGAAATATGGCTTTGGAGCCACAAAAGATGGAAACACAAAAGACCTGTATAATCAACATTGGGTCTAATCGATTGCATTCGCATCGACATAAAATATTGAAGGGTGGGCGAAAGCCTGCGCGCATCCATTTATAAACCCATTAGCATCTCGTTTCGGTTTTTCATAGGTTTTATGAAAAATTAATCGGAGATTTGAAATCATTTCATAACCCATATTAATATTTCCCCACATGCAAACCTCTTCTTCTGTTGTCTCCAAAGTTTTATTTTTTGCGCTGTTGAGTATCTTTTTCATGCAAACAAATTGCTTCGCCGGAAATGGTGACACCACCAAGGTGCAAACCCTGTCGTTCAGCAAGCCTGCAAGGAGCGGGGTCTTTCAGTTTCCAACGGACACCTCCAAAACCTATGAAAAAATTATCATGCTCTACAGCATGCGCTGTAAAAATGGTTTGGTATCTACCTCTCAACAGCGCAACTTGGGCTGTGGCGAATGGGATTACAACTGTTATACCTATTTGGTAGATTCAGCACAAACCGATTCTATCAAACAAAGCAGGGGAAACTACGACATCAGTCATTTTTCAGGAACCACATTCCCCTATGCGACAAATGCGCCCTATAACTATATTCAATACAACCAACAACAGGTAAGCTACCTGAGTGTTTTATCTGAAACCACTGCTGTTGCAGGCACAGGAACAAATGCTTTGAGTCATCCTTTTTCTACTTCAGGTGTTTCAAGAACACAGTATCTGTGGAAGCCCTCGGAAATAGGCCTCTCAGCAGGTACTATCACGGGCATGGGCATCGATATTTCTGCTTTGGGATCCACCATTGAAAATCTGCGAATACGCATCAAAGCCAGCAGCCTCAACAATTTGGATGCCAACAACCCCGATTTAATTGGTTTTACAGAAGTATATTTTTTAAATACGCTTTTCTCCAATACCGGCGCACAGCGATTCAATTTTCATACCCCCTTTGTGTGGGATGGTACCTCCGCGCTCTTGGTGGATATATCCTATACCGATGCAAGCAATAACCCCATAGCCAATGAAGTACTGGGTGGCACTACAGGATTTTCTTCCGGCATCAGCAGCCATACGCCAGACAACTATTTGGAAACAGATGGAGGCATCAGCTTGATTCATGTGCCTGCCTCCGCTGGTGCACAAATCAGCAAGGAAGTAACCATTGCCTTTTGGTGCTATGGAAATCCTTCTCGGCTGCCCGACAATACCATTATGCTTGAAGCCAAAGATGCATCTGATATCTTGCAAATGAATTTGCATTTGCCCTGGAGCGATAGCAACATCTACTGGGATTGCGGAAATGATGGCACAGGCATTGACCGCATCAACAAAGCCGCACAGCCCAATGAAATTGAAGGCCAATGGAATTTTTGGGCCTTCACAAAAAATGCGACAAGCGGAGAAATGAAAATATTTCTCAATGGAAAACAATGGCTCGCTGCCACTGGAAAAAATAAACCCATCACCCCTTTTCAAAAAATGAATATCGGGCATGCGCTCAATGGTGATTTGGGATATTATGGATACCTCGATGAATTGAGTTTGTGGAATGCAGCACTTGATTCAGCAGACATCAACAGCATCATGAACGCCAGCATCACGCCCTCTCATCCACAATATGCCCAACTACAGCTGTATTATAAAATGGATGAAAACAATGGCAGTGTATTGACAGATGCATCCATCCATAACAACAGCGGAAACCTTTACGGCATGGTGCGCAGAAATCGCCGTGGAAAAGATTTGTCAAGAAATTTCACTGCCCTTGCAGAGAGGCCAAATATGACTTTTATTAGCGGAACCTATACCAGCTCGGTACAAAATATTCCGGTGTTGGATTCAGTGTCTATAGTACCCCGTTCGGTATTGGCGTACACAGTGATAAAAAACAACCTCACCATTGTAGATACAAGCCTCTATTGGGCTGCAGGTGGATATACGCATACAACAGATGAAGCAGGAAATCTGTTGGATTCGGCCCTCATCATGCCCGATGGCACGCTGCAAATCAGCAAGCTTAACTACTACGATAAACATCCTTCGCGCATCGAACTCATTAACTTTATCACGCCCTATGGTATCGGCTTAGACCTTGACGGCCTTAACGGAAAAACCTGGTCCTTTGATGTTACAGATTATACACCGGTATTAAAAGGCAAAAAGTTTTTATCTATGGAAGGCGGAAACTATCAGGAAGACAATGATATTACTTTTGTATTTTATGAAGGCACTCCGGCGCGCAAGGTGAAATCGGTGCAACAAATTTGGCCCAATGGATCCTGGTTTGAGGTGAATTCTTCT
>CANKSK010000152.1 GCA_947485425.1 Bacteroidota bacterium
GCAACACACAACTATTCCGACTCTCGTCTTAAAAAAGATGTCAATACTTTCAACGATGGATTAAATCTCATACGCAATCTCACGCCCGTTTCATTTAAATATAATGGCAAGGCAAATACAAAAGTAAGCCCAAAACCTATCGTTGGCATTATTGCACAGCAACTTGCAAAATATGCTCCTTATGCTGTGGATACAATGTACGAAAGATTGGATTCTTCCGATGTCAGTGTTACCCCTTTACTTGCCATTCAAACCCAACCCCTTCTATTTGCTTCCATCAATGCCATTAAACAACTTGATTCAATAAATACCGTCAAAGACAGCATCATCAGCAAACTTATCGCTCGTATGAATACCCTTGAAAAAACAGTAAATGGCTGCTGTGGAATACCTTCAGGTAGGATGAGTTCTCCCGAATACCAGAATGAAATGGGCGGTGATTCTGCAATTAAGAATAGCAGTGGCAAAACGACACATACCATAACTATTGGTTCAAGAAACAGCATCATCCTTGACCAGAATAATCCAAACCCTTTCCAAGATGAAACAGACATTACTTACTTCATACCCGATAATGCAATACATGTAAAGATTCTTTTCTATAATCATTCAGGTGTTGTTATCAATAGCGTCGAAATATCTGAAAAAGGAAATGGTTCACTGCATGTATATGGTTCGGATTTAAGTACCGGAATCTATATGTACAGCATTGTTTCTGATGGAAAAGTAATTGATACGAAGAGAATGGTAAAAGAAAAATAAAAAACGTTCAAAAGAAAAAAATGAAGCGGCCTGATAAGTGAGGCGGCCTTTTTTTGTTGAAGGCTTTGTGAATAATAATGATAGCATCCAATTCCAAATCTTGCTATAATTCACAAGCATATGAACCAGTAAGGCTCCAATAATTAAGACACCAAAACCCAAAATATATGACCTGTTTTCTTCTAGTATCAAAAAGAAACAAAACAAATAAAGCATATTTACCCCTAAACCGATAGGTGTAACAATATCAATAACAAATACCAGTATAAGAAAAGCAAATGCCAACTGAAGTCTTCGGGAAAATAAAAGATTTTTCATCAAATAGGTTTTTAATAATCAACAGAATTCCTTTTAAAAATTGCAAAATCACAAATCACTATTCTATAGCTATTTCAAAAAAAAATTTCAATTGATAGAATCATATTTTTTATAAATGAAACGCAATAGACTACCTTGATAAAAACATAGAAACTCAACACCAGCATCAGAAATATTTTGCAATTGCATCATACGTTCATAAATGCTTCCGGCATTCAAAACCACCCAATGTATGTTTTGTGTGCCTACGCACCAATAACCCCATTTCCAAGTGTCTGTTGAGTTTTCAAAAAAAATATAACTACCATCATCAGACAAACGCATCAATTGAAACAGTTCGGGATAGGACTCAGAAACTTTTTTTCCATCTTTTTCAACACGGGAAAGTGTCCACCAATTTTGAATTAGAAGCTGATATGCCCATTTTGAACTGTCAGGATAGGCGGCAGAAATAGCCGCTTTCTTAGCCTGCATCACATAGGTCAAAATACCATCATAAGTCACCAGGGGAAGCGAATTCAAGATTGGCTGAGACAAAGACATCTCACTTTTCACACCAACAATATCAGGCTGCTTCAAAGGATTTATGGCATTTTCTATCAGCACAAATTTGCCTTTGCGTAAATTACTGCTCTCATTTTTCGCCTCAAGCTGAACAAGATATTTTCCAGAACGTTTAAAGGTATGCAATGGATTGATTTCATTGGAAACAGTATAGTCGCCAAAGTTCCAAACAAAAGCAGATGCATTGCCAGACGCATTGACAAAACGGATGGGTGTATTTACCCGCAAACTTCCATCTGTATGAAAATCAGAAACCAACAACAAGTCTGACTTACAAGCAAACAGAAAAACACTTATCAAAAATAAAATATAGAAATTACGCATATTTGAGATCAATTACCTCCCGAAATAAATATTTATTCTCCATTTTTAACCTACCAATAAACACCAGAGCACTATCCCAAAATTACAAAGAAAATTCCTTTTATTTATACCTTAGCTGAATAAACCAAAAGAAATAGGCAGAAAAGCGTAAATTTGCCCCTGCAATACATAATTTACTACGGACCGATGAAATCCTTCGACATACCTCCATTTTATAAAAGCAGCCTCATTTCTGCCATCAAAGAAATACGCAGGGAAAAAGACCCCAGAAAAAAGGATTTCAGCCCTTCGGTTCTCGATTTTGGACCTGTACGCTTTTTCATGGCCAGACATTTTGGCTTTTGCTATGGGGTAGAAAATGCCATCGAAATATCCTATAAAGCCCTGCAGGAAAATCCCGGCAAAGCCATTTACCTGCTCAGCCAAATGATTCATAATCCGGGCGTAAATGCAGATCTGCAACAAAGAGGAATACGCTTTATTATGGATACCGCCGGCAACCAACTGCTTCTCTGGGAAACCATCAAGGCCCATGACATCATCATCATACCCGCTTTTGGTACCACACTCAAAATCGAGGAAAAACTCCTTGAAATCGGCACTGAAATCAGAAAATATGATACCACTTGCCCTTTTGTAGAAAGGGTATGGAAAAAATCCGAAAAACTTGGACAGGAGCACTTTTCAATCATCATTCATGGAAAATACAACCACGAAGAAACCAGAGCAACCTTTTCACGGAGTGAAACAAATGCGCCCTCCATCATCATCAAAGACATGGGGGAAGCAGAAAAGCTAGGGGAATTCATCAAAGGAAATCTAAGCAAAGTGGATTTTGATAAGCTATTCAAAGACCGATGTTCCGAAAACTTCGACCCACATCAGGACTTACAACGAATTGGGGTCATCAATCAAACCACCATGCTTGCCACTGAAACGCAGACCATCGCAGAATATTTCAGAATGCTGATGCTTGAAAAATACGGAGAAGAGCATATATCATCTCACTTTGCAGATACCCGAGATACCCTATGCTATGCCACTAATGAAAACCAGGAAGCTACGTATGGATTGCTTAAAAAATCAGCAGATCTGGCTTTTGTAGTAGGTGGGTACAATAGCTCAAACACCTCACACTTGGTAGAGCTTTGTGAAGAAAAACTACCTACCTATTTCGTTTCCTCAGCAGCAGAAATCATTTCAGAATTCCAAGTGCAGCACCACAACTTTAGAGAAAATAAAACAGAAATTACCAATCACTACTTACCACAAAAAACGCCTGTAGACATTATCATCACCAGCGGAGCATCCTGCCCTGACTCTATCGTTGAAGAAGTTCTGATGAAACTTTGCTCTTTCTTCAAAAACACAAAACCCACAAACGAAATTCTTGAAGAATTAAAAGCAGATACGTATCAATAAAAAAACCATACGTATTCAAGCACTTCAAATCAATTTTTAGCGCTCAAATCAGCAGTTTTTTTCTCACTTCCATCTGATCCATTTTGAGTCTTTTTTTCTTCAGGCTGAATAATGCTTATGGCAAGCGCATAGGCTTGTTCAAGCTGTTCTGCTGGCGTTAAAAACGTATTATCCAACACAATGGCATCACTGGCTTGTGTCAAAGGACTTTCCTTGCGATGGGTATCCTCATAGTCTCTGCTTTGGATATTGTTGCGCACCTCGTCTAAAGTAACCGCAATGCCTTTGGATTGCATCTCATCAAACCTTCTCACGGCGCGAACTTCTGGATCTGCCTGCATAAACAATTTTAATTCAGCATCAGGAAAAACCGTGGTTCCTATATCCCTGCCATCCATCACAATCCCTCTTTGTAAACCCATCTTTTGTTGCAAATCCACCATCTTGATGCGAACCTCTTTGATGGCACTTACGGCACTTACATAATCAGAAACCATCATCTGACGAATTTCATTTTCTACATTCTTGCCATTCAAATAGATCTCACCAAAACCAACTGCTGGATTGTAATGAAAAAAGATAGAAATATGATCCATTATTTCCTCCAAAAACTCATGATCCAGATGCTTTAAGCCCTTCTCTGAATGAAAAATATTTTTCTGAAGAAAAAAGAGGGTAACAGCCCTATACATCGCTCCGGTATCAACATATCCATAGGATAGTTTTGCTGCCAAGGCTTTGGCGATAGTACTTTTACCACAAGAAGAATATCCATCTATTGCAATAACTATTTTCTTTGAAGGCATAAAATATGATTTTTAAGAATCTTTGATGGAATTAAAAAAAACATCCTCGCAAACATACAAAATTATTTGGGGGTATTCATACGTTCTCATTTTTTTCTAGGAAAGCCCAAACTTGAAATGAATAAAAAGTTTAACTTTTTTTCTTAAATCCGGAAATTTTTAAGCCCAAAGTCAGATTGTTGGTAGCTCCGGCTTGATGATAAGTAGCCCGCCCAAAAGAAATGCCAAACTTTGAAGTCTCAAAGCCAAAGCCCCACGAAAACCCGA
>CANKSK010000153.1 GCA_947485425.1 Bacteroidota bacterium
TGTTTGAATTCCCCATACAATTGTGAGACCAAGGTTTTGTTGTGCGAAAGGATTAAGGTGGGCTTCTGGACCTGTTGGATCACATTGGCCATGGTAAATGTTTTTCCTGAGCCTGTAACACCAAGCAAAACTTGGGATTTGCTTCCCTGCTGAAGCCCCTTCACAAGCCCTTGTATTGCTGAAGGCTGATCGCCGGTAGGAACAAAATCAGAAATAAGTTTAAAATTCATTTGTATGGTTTTGTAGTAAGATATTGTTCCCTATTCATGGATGGAATATACATAAAAAAACGAAATGATGCCCTAAAGTGATTGATCAATCGCGATTCATTTATTCCATAAACTTGTTATCATCAATCTGCAGTGAATCATTCAATAGACTATCTGAGGGCAATACCCATTGGGAAGCCGCTCCTTTCAGCTCAACGGAAGGCCGAAGGTTTTCTAAATCATTTTGCGAAATCAACTCCTTTTTATAAAGTATTTCGGATACCAACCTATAATATCCTGCCAAATGCGCTTTCAAGTTACCTTGTGCATCAAAAGCATATCTAAAAGATTTGGGACGCGGGATAATACTTGCCATAAAAATACTTTCTGCCAAAGTCAAATCCGAAGGTCGTTTTTTGAAATAAAACGCAGAGGCCTCTTTAACGCCATAAATACCGGGGCCCCATTCAATGATATTCAGATATATTTCAAACATTCGTTCTTTGCTACATAAACGGTTATTTTCAATCAACCAAACAAGCAAAGCCTCTTCCAACTTTCTCGATAGATTCTTTTTTCGATTTAAAAAGACATTTTTTACCAATTGCATACTGATTGTACTACCCCCGCGGACAAATTTTCCTTTATTAAAATTCAAGGCTATCGATTGCCTGAAAGCATCTTCGTTAAAGCCGCGATGATAAAAAAAGCTACCGTCTTCAGAGGTAAGCACCGCATTTTTCAAATAGGGTGAGATATTGGAAATAGGAGTAAACATTGGACTTTCAGGGCCCACTATCCACTTACGGGCAGGCATATCGTTTTCAAAAGCAGTATATTCAAAAGGACCATTCATTTTCAACAAATCTGAATTTCCATAGTTGCGAATGGAAAAATCTTTCTTTTTTAATTCAGCCTGAAAAGTCAAGCTATCAGGCAAACGGGTATCGATAAAAAATTCAGTTTGAAAGGATAGGGTTCCATCGGCACGAATGCTTCGCACGGCGTTAAACATGCCTTCAGGCAATGATTCAAAAAAAACTGAGGAAGGCACCTCATTCAAACTAAATTTAAAACCCAATTGTTTAGGGGCTAAAGGTTTGTATCGCAATGAAAATGCAGATTGCATTCCATTGATTTGAATATTTGCGTCATTGAAAATTTGGAAAGTATCGGCCTTTACATTTCCTGATATTTTCAGATACTTACAGACCACTTCTCGTAAGGAAAGTCGAGGATGAAAAATATGAAGATTATTAAATCTGATTGTCAAATGGGAACGAAAAAAATCCTCCTTTTGCTTGACAAAATTGCATTCCAAAGTATCAAAAACAACCCTTGTATTTTTCCTTTCGGATATAAAGGGCAAAACAAGCGCATGGGTATCTGCCGAGCACAATAGCATTTGCCCTGATTTATTTTTAGAATCTAAAAAGCCTTTTAAAATCCAGGTTTGATTGAGCGCATGCTCCTGAAAATGAAATTTTGCATCTACTTTTGTATCAATCTTGGAGAGCTGCATTCCACCAATCAATTCACGATTTCCGAGGGTGTCTAAGGAAAATACGCGCATGGAATGAATTTCAAAATCACTAGGAATAGCATTAAAAGCGGCATCAGTTAAGGTATTCCAGGATTGCCCGATATTTATTTCATGAGAGACGGCATTTTTATTTTTCGGTTTTAATTTCAAAAATCCATCAGCAAAAATCTCGCATGAATCGATTAAGAGCTGATTGGTCCGAATAGCTCCTGTCAGCAAAGGCCAAAAACGAAAAGATGCGGTTATTCTATTGACCGATGCAAGTGTATCACTCCCCCTATTCGCATTTTGGGTACTAAATAACGTGACATTTTCCAATCTACATTCATTCAATCCAATCAAATATCGTTCACCAACAGTTACACGAATACCATATTTCTCTTGAAGTCGATCTGAAAACTTGTGAATAAAAAAACCCAATAAGGCATTTCTGAATAAAAAAAAACAGAAAATAAGTATCAAAAAAGTGCCCCCTACAAAGGCAAAACCTCTGAATAATTTTTTCTTTTCCAAAAAAGAAACGAATTGCAATTGGCGTAATTTAGGCTATTAACTGAAAATCCTGTAAAGAATATTTACAGGATTTTCAAAAATACTTGTGAATTGGCTATTAATATTCCTGAACTACGTCAATCATACCATATCCTTGATTGGTATATAGGCCTAATCCACAATCCCATATAAATTTATGCACTGTAGGATGTGCATGCAGGGTAAATGGAAGCAAATAACCAAGCATGGTATCACCATTTATATTTTTGTAGAAGCGGGCATATTTCTTACCTGATTCATTGATTTTTTGTACGTATGCCAAATCAGGTGTTGCTTCAAATTCAGCAAAAGTATTTAACTCTTCATCAGAAAAACCAGCTTTTTCCATATTTTCAATGGTAGAGTGATACAACAAATCGGAGAACTCATGAGAGCTTGGATCGATTTGAGTCAAGCAAAGCTCTGGATCTTTTTGAGGATCTACGACAATCAATGGAGAGATACAAACATATTTCATTTGCGTCTTAAACTCAGGCTCATCCATCACCTGATGCATCTTGGGAATAAGATTCAATTTCCCGATATTAATGGAAGGATGTTCAAATATTTTTTGAACAAGCATTTCCAAAAATTCAGCATTATTGCTTGAAAGCGCTAAGGTAACTTTCGAGGATAAGAAACGGATAAAACCGTTTTGTATTTTAGAGGTACCTTTTAAAGAAGAAAAACTAAATTGTTCAGTTTTAATAGGCATATCACGCATTAAATCTTCCAAAAATTCAAGGATCAATAATTGGTGGTGTAATGGCACCGTATTGGTGATTCCCTTGCCTCGCAGTAAAAATATTTTAACTCTCATAAATTATTTAAAATAAGTAAAATTTAGTTTGGTATATAAATTAATATTTTGGGGATTTATCTTGAATGATTACAAATGTGTAGAAAAATTTCTATTTTTTTTAAATTCTATAGCGGGATATGTAAATTTAAGGGCGCAATATACTTCAAAAAAATCATTTTACGACATTTTTTTAATATTTGCCAATTATACATTAAATCTAAAGTGCATGACATCGCCATCTTCCACCAAATATTCTTTTCCTTCAACAGCCAATTTTCCAGCTTCCTTACAGGCCTGATCCGATCCAAACTTTACAAAGTCCATAAATTTAATCACTTCAGCCCTAATAAAACCTTTTTCGAAATCAGTGTGAATAACCCCTGCCGCTTGAGGTGCTGTCATACCATTATGAATGGTCCAGGCCCTCACTTCCTTTTCGCCGGCAGTAAAATACGTACTGAGATTGAGCAAGCGATAAGCGGCTTTAATCAATTTGTTTACGCCCGGGCTATCTAAGCCCATTTCGGCAAGAAATGCTAATCGATCTTCATAATCCTCAAGTTTTGCAATTTCAGCCTCAATAGCAGCATCGATTAGCAATACTTCAGCGTTTTCTGCCTTAACGGATTCTTTAAGCGCATCAACATATTTATTTCCAGTGACCACTGATGCTTCGTCTACATTACAAACATATAAAACAGGCTTTGCTGTCAATAAGAAAGCATCTGCTAAATAATTTTTTTGTTCCTCCGTAAGTTGAAGACTTCTCACCGATTGGCCAGATTCCAAATGTGTTTTGCATAACTCCAGCACATCCATGGCTTTTTTAGCTTCTTTATCACCTGTTGAGGCCGCTCTTGCAATCCTTTGCTTTTTCTTATCAATGGCCTCTAGATCCTTAATTTGCAATTCGGTGTCAATGATTTCCTTATCCCTTACCGGATGAACAGAACCTTCCACATGAATGACATTTCCATCATCAAAACACCTGATTACGTGTATAATAGCATCTGTTTCGCGAATATTTGCCAAAAACTGATTCCCTAGCCCCTCCCCTTTGCTGGCTCCTTTTACCAAGCCAGCAATATCCAGAATTTCTACTGTTGTAGGCAATATGCGCTGCGGATTGACGATTTTAGCCAATTGATTGAGACGCTCATCTGGAACCGTAATCACTCCCAAATTGGGCTCTATGGTACAAAATGGGAAGTTCGCAGCCTGTGCCTGCGCATTAGATAAGCAATTAAAAAGAGTCGACTTGCCAACATTGGGAAGTCCTACGATACCACATTTTAAACCCATAATGATAATTTTCAAATTTCAGGATGCAAATATAGTCATTTCAATGACACCAAATGCCCATAAAAA
>CANKSK010000154.1 GCA_947485425.1 Bacteroidota bacterium
AGGCGATCATTTGGTTGGGAAGTATTATGTGCTCTTTGATCAGCATTTGAAGCTGGAAGTGGAGACGGGCATCGCATCAGGTCTCAGCAAGGAAGAGGCTACCAAGAATGCCCCTTTGATGCAGGAGGTACAAAAAATGCTTCGCGATTGGGAGGCCGGCAATGCAGCGGTTCATGCCTTGTGGGGACAAATGAATGCTTGGGTTTACAAGGGCTTTCAGGCTACCTATGATCAGATAGGCATTGATTTTCAAAAGGAATATTTTGAGTCGCAAACCTGGCTCAAGGGTAAAGAAATGGTGATGCAGGGGCTTGCAAATGGAGTGGTCATTAAAAAAGCGGATGGCTCTTTGTGGATAGACCTCACCGCCGATGGACTTGATGAGAAGGTATTGCTCAGGGCGGATGGCACCTCCGTTTATATCACACAGGATTTAGGCACTGCCATGCTCCGTTATGAGGATTATCACTTCGATAGAATGATATATGTGGTAGCCAACGAACAGGATTACCATTTTAAAGTCTTAAAATTGGTTCTCAAGAAACTGGGATACGCCTGGGCCGATGGTATTTACCACCTTTCCTATGGAATGGTTGATTTACCCGGAGGAAGGATGAAGTCTAGGGAGGGTACCGTAGTGGATGCTGATGATTTGATTGAGGAAATGGTTGGTTCGGCAAGAGAAACGACGATGGCACTAGGGAAAATTGATAATTTTACCGGAGAACAGGCTGAAAAGCTCTACCATATGATTGGCATGGGGGCTATTAAGTATTTTATGCTGAAGGTAGATCCCAAAAAGAAAATGCTCTTTAATCCTGAGGAATCTATTGATTTTAACGGCCATACGGGTCCATTTATTCAGTATACCCATGCCCGCATTCAGTCCCTTTTGAATAAGGCAAAGGGGCAAGGCTGGAATCTGGAACAAAAATGGAAACTGGATTTTGTAAGTGCTTCGGAAAAGGATTTGATGGTGATGTTGGTCAATTACCAAAAGGTGCTTATGAATGCCCTAGAGGCCTATCACCCTGCTGGAATTGCCAACTACATCTATGAATTAGCCAAGTTATACAATCAGTTTTATCATGAATATTATATACTTACTGAGGAGAACAAGGAGTTGGTCATGTTTAGATTGCGCTTGTCTGAAGCCTGTGGAAAGCTTTTAAAACATGGTATGAACCTACTTGGAATTGAAGTTCCTGACCGTATGTAAACGATATGCATACCTATTTTAGGTATGGATATGAAGAGTTGAATGATATAAAACGACGGCCTTTGCTGAAATTGAAACACATAAAACTGCGGCATACAATCCTATTTATCCTATTGTGTGTCGTCTTATTTGCCGGTATGCAGATGTTTTTCTTATCATCAAGCAAGGGCAAAAGCAAGGCCGACAAGCAAGAAAATTGGTCGAAGGTGCTTCCTGCACATGCCTTATTGCATAGCGGCGATTTGATCTTTCGACATGGAAATGGATTCATCAGTGATGCATTTCGTGCTTTTTCGGTCCGTGACAAAAAATATTCCCATGCCGGAATCATCAGCATCGAGGCAAATCAGGTGTATGTTTATCATGCCATTGGGGGAGAAGAAAATGTGAGTAATAAACTGAAAAAGAACACGCTGAAGGAGTTCTGCAGCTCGGAAAATGCAAAGTCCTTTGGCATATACCGTTATGCGCTTTCAGAGGCCGAAAAAAACCAACTGGGGGAATTGGTTCAGGGGTATTATCAAAAGGGCCTGGAGTTTGATCTTTCTTTTGATTTACAATCAGATGACAAAATGTATTGCTCGGAGTTTATTTATAAAATACTGACGAAGGTAAAATCGAATAAAAATTTTTTACCTTTGTCGGAAGTCAATGGGTTGAAATATGTTGCTATTGATGATTTATATTTGAATTCAGCATGTGAGCCCATTTATCGTTTTACTTATTGAAGAAATTGATTTTATGAATACAGGAAGAATTTTTATGAAAAAGGGTAGTGCGCTTACTCTGAAAATGTTACAATTGGCGATGCCATTGTGTTTGGCAGTTTTGGTTGTTTCCTGCAATTGGAATGGACCCAAAAAAACCGCTGAAAAGTTTTTGGTAGCTTCTGATAAAATGGATTATGAAGAGGCAAAAAAATATAGCACCGAGGAAACCGATAAATTATTGGATATGATGTCGGGTCTGAGTAAAATGGCTCCTGAACATAAAGGCGATAAACATACCTTTACCATTCTTGATGAAAAAATTGATGGAGATGCGGCTTCTGTTACCTACAAAGAAAGTGGAAAAGAAGAGCAACAAGTGATTCATTTGAAAAAAGTAAATGGCGATTGGCTTGTTGATATTTCAAAGGCAGATTTAAGTTCTAAGGATAAACAAATTACCGGTAGTATTCCTGATACGGCTGCGATTGATTCTTCTGCCATTGCTGCTCCACCGGACACCAGCGGATTTTAATTTCCAAATTTCTTTTTAAATATTTTTATTCCCTTTTGGGTAGTGTGTTGGCATGCTTACCTGTTTTTTTGCAGTAGCATTCTTCCCCACGTTTGATTTTTTCGATGTAGGTATTATGATATTTTAATCGGTCCGCAAGGTTTAGATATTCTGATGAGGCGATGGGTATATTCAATTGGATTTTGAAAAATAAGGAATACAGAGTTTGTATTTGAAATCAACATGGGATGCTTGCCCTTATCTGTTTTTTTATGCATGGCAAAGTTTATTGAGCCGCATAAAAAAAGAAAATTTTGACCCATGTGATGATCGCTTTTGCAAGCAAATTACTCAGCGATTTTTATAGCCTTTAGCGTATAGTTTTGGGTGTTGCTTTGTATTCGAATAAAAAACAAGCCGGGCATTTGATTTATGGCAATGGGTATTTGATGATCACCCTGCGACATTTTTGCGTGGATAATGGATTCGATTTTTTGTCCTTGTGAGGTACATATATCGATTAAAATATCTTGTTCTTTCTCCAGATGTAAACGCAATGTCGTTTGATTTTGCAAGGGGTTTGGGGAAATTTCTGCAGATATTTCATCGGCAACAAGATGTTCCTGAATTCCGATTCCTCCATCGTAGGTGCGCATCAGCAGACCTTGTTTGCCACATAAAAATGCGGTGTCTTTATTGATTATAAAAGCATCTTCAACATCCTCATAAACGCCTTGCAAATTGGTCGACCAATCCATATCTCCCCAGGCCTTGATGAGTGTGCCTGTAATGCCTGCCGCAAGGCATTTTCCTTCATCAAAACAATGAATGTTTTTTAGCCAATTATTTGTGATCTGCGGAAGCGCAACCATGTGGTTGAGTCGGTCTGTAGATTTCAGCACAAGGCCATTGCCACCTGAAATATATACACAGCTGTCGTGAATAATTTCAAGGCCATTCAGGCTTGCCGAAGAAGAGTTGCTGATGATATCCCAGGTAAGGCCAGTATTTTTGGACCGAAGAATGGTGCCATTGGATCCAACGGCATAGACATAATTTTTATCGCCAAAACGTACTTTATTTAAAATAAAGATGGTAGGTGATGAGATTTTTGTCCAGGTAATACCGGCATCATGGGTTCTTAAAATGGTTCCGTTGCCCCCAACAGCAATGCCCAAAGTATCATTTAAAAAATCGATGCTACTCAAGGGGGCTGTTGAATTGCTCGTTTGGATTGTCCATGAAGTACCGCCATTGTTGCTTTTCAGAATGTTGCCTCCATCTCCTGCAATATAGAGCGTATTTGTATTTTGGTACACAACATCTCTGAGGTATTTTTTTACTGAAATGCTTACCTGTGTCCAGCTATTTCCGCCGTTATTCGTTTTTAGAATGGTGCCGCTATCGCCAACAGCAATGCCGCGAAGGGGGTTAAAAAAATCAATAGCAGACAGATTTTTGTTGGTGCCGGAATTTAAAAGTTCCCATTGGGCATGCGCATTTGATATGCATGATAAAATGAGAAGACTTGAAAAAATGATTTTGTAAATTTTCATTATGGTTATTTTATCGATTCTTCTTCATCTGAAAAAAGGATTCTAAATTCAGTTCTTCTGTTTTTCATTCTGCCTTCTGGATAGTCGCTGCCATCCAAATTTTCATTATCTGCTACCGGTAAGTTTTCTCCATAACCCTTTGCCTGTAAGCGCTTTTCAGGTATTCCTTTTGATACCAAATATTTCTTGACACTCTCAGCTCTTTTTTGTGAAAGGTTTAAGTTATACAGCTCAGAACCTCTGCTATCGGTATGTGCAGAAAGTTCTATGATGTAGGATGGATGTTGCACCAACAAAGCATATAGTTTATCAAGCTCTTCTTTTCCTTCCTCCATAAAATTAGATTCTTTGTAGTTGAAGTAAATTTTGTTCAATGTATAGGTGATGCTTGTTTTGATTTTTTTTATTTCTGTAATTGCTGAAAAGTCTACGCGGTCTGTATCTGAATTTTGA
>CANKSK010000155.1 GCA_947485425.1 Bacteroidota bacterium
CGGCCTGGGTCATCCCTTCTCTGAAATATCTGGCATTTTCCATCACTTTATCACGCAGAGCGGTTGTTTCATTCAACATATCCAAAACCCGGATGGCGGCACCCGTAATAGAGGGAGCAAGTGAATTGGAAAAAAGATACGGCCTTGACCGCTGCCTGAGCAAATCAATAATCTCCTTTTTCCCGGAAGTAAAACCGCCCATGGCCCCACCCAAAGCCTTACCCAATGTGCCGGTAATGATATCTACCTTTCCCATCACCCCGCAATGTTCATGCGTACCCCTTCCTGTCTTACCCATAAACCCACTGGCATGGCTATCGTCAACCATTACCAAGGCATTATATTTTTCTGCTAAGGCACAAATCTCATCTAGTTTAGCAATAAAACCATCCATAGAGAAGACCCCATCAGTCACAATAATTTTAAATCTTTGAGATTGGGCTTGCTTGAGCTGCTCTTCCAAATCACCCATATCGCTATTTTTATAGCGATAACGCTTGGCTTTACTCAGGCGAACCCCGTCAATAATAGAGGCATGATTCAATTCATCAGATACAATGGCATCTTCCTCTCCAAAAAGAGACTCAAAAACGCCACCATTGGCATCAAAGGCGGCAGCATATAATATGGTATCTTCTGTACCCAAAAATGCAGAGAGCTTGCTTTCCAATTCTTTATGAATGTCCTGTGTACCGCAAATAAATCGCACCGATGACATGCCATAGCCCTGATGATCCAAGGTATTTTTAGCAGCTTGAATCACCGCAGGATGAGAAGATAACCCAAGGTAATTATTGGCACAAAAGTTAAGTACTTTTTGCCCTGAACTCACCGTGATCTCGGCGCCCTGAGGACTTGTAATAATTCTTTCGCGTTTATATAGGCCTGCCTCGCTGATCGCAGCCAATTCTTTTTCTAGGTGTTCTTTAAAATCTCCGTACATACTTTTGTCTATTTAAGCGCAAAAGTATAAAAAAGGAGGGAAAGCGCACATTAATTTGATGGCGCCTCGAAATGCTTACAACAAACGGAAAATATTTCCAGGTAAGGATTTTACGAGGCCTTTACATTCTAGCCCCATGAGATTGACGGCAAGCTTTCCGGGCGTCAATGAAGAAAGCAAGCACAAAGCATCTGTGGATAGCTCACCATTTTCCTGAAGCAAGTCAAAAATTTTTCGTTCATCACCTTCTAGATCGACAAACAAACTACGCTGAATAGAAGCTCTATTTTTCTCAATAGCTGCCTCCCAACCCATTACATATTCAACATCGGCATAGGACTGAATCAAAACGGCCTTATTGTTTTTAATAAGGACATTGCACCCTTCTGAATAGACATCGGAAGTACGCCCCGGAAAAGCAAAAACATCGCGATTATAACTATTGGCAATATCAGCAGTGATGAGAGCGCCCCCAGAACGGGCGGCTTCCACAACCACCAATGCATCTACCATCCCGGCCAAAATGCGATTTCTTTTAGGAAAATTTTCCTTATCAGGAGCCGTACCACTGAGAAACTCTGTGATAAGCCCACCATTGGAAATCATTTTATCGGCTATAGCCTTGTGCATTTGCGGATATATACGATCCAAACCATGTCCCAAAACCCCCACATTGGGCAATTGATCCTTTATACAGGCTTTATGGGCACAAACATCAATACCATAGGCCAAGCCACTCATGACAAGGATGTTTTTCCCCTGAAGCTGTTCGACCAAATCTATACATATTTTTTTTCCGTAATCGGTAGCCTTGCGGGTGCCAACAATACCCAAAACCTTGCTATCATTCAAATTTGCATTGCCTTTGAAATATAACATCATGGGGGCATCCACACAATGTTTGAGCCGATTGGGATAATTTTTATCCATATAAAACAAAGGCGAAATATTCATTTTTCGAATAAATTCAAGTTCTTTTTCTGCTCTTGCCCTACCCTGGCTATTTTTGATGATGGCCGCCGTATGCGGTCCTATACCGGGTATTTTTTGCAAAAGATAGAATTTCTCCTTAAAAACAGCTTCGGCACTTCCGCAATAACTGAGCAGGTTTTTTGACAATACACTGCCTACTCCGGGTATCAATGTAAGGGCAATTTGATGGATTAAAAGATCGTCTTGGGTCATGAAAAAAGCCTTGTTTTGATCAAAAAAGAAGCAAGAATCGCCTAAAATGACGATGGGCACAAAAATAATCAATTTTTGTATCTTGCAGCGAAATAATTAAGCCACTTCGCATGAAAAAAATTTACTTTTTGCTTTTCTGTTTTCATTTTCTATTCCTTGGTGCCGGCATGGCGCAAAAGGAGAAAATAAAAGGAAATATTACAGATTCCCAGAGCAAAGAAACATTGATAGGGGTACTAATCAGCGTAAATGATAGCGCTGGAGCGCTGAGTGATATCGACGGAAACTATGAACTGAAGTTAAGACCCGGAAGCCATACCCTTAGTTATAAACTCATGGGCTATGAAGTTTGGAGTGAAAAAATCATTATCAAGGAAAATGAAGTACTCATTAAAAATATATCCTTAAAAACAGAAGCCAAGCAACTAGCCACCATGGTTGTGAGCGCAAGTAAATTTGAGCAAAAAATCAGCGATGTAACGGTTTCGATGGAAGTAATCAAGCCCTATCTAGCCGAGCATACCAATACCACCAATATGGAGACCGTTATCGATCAAACACCCGGGGTTACCATTACCGATGGAAATGCAAGCATACGAGGTGGAAGTGGCTTTTCATATGGAGCAGGAAGCAGGGTGTTGGTGATGGTGGATGACCTGCCCATGCTTACAGCAGATGCAGGAGATGTAAAATGGAGCTTTTTGCCCGTTGAAAATCTTGAACAAATTGAAGTCATCAAAGGGGCTTCCTCGGCACTCTTCGGCTCTTCAGCGCTCAATGGCGTAATCAATATCCGCACGGCTTATCCAAGGGATAAACCGGAAACCAAAATAAATATATTTCATGGCTTTTATGATGACCCTCAAAGAGCCATGATGAAATGGTGGACACGCCCCAACCCTGGATATACAGGCACTTCTTTCAGCCATAGTAGAAAAATAGGCCAATTGGATTTGGTTCTTGGTGGCAATGCGTTTACAGATGAAGGCTATCGGATGGGAGAAAAAGAAGAAAGAATCCGATTTAATTTCAATACCAGATATCGATTTAAAAATATAGAAGGATTATCGGCGGGCCTAAATGGAAACATCATGCATTCCAAAGGAGGTAATTTTTTAATCTGGCAAAACGATAGCTCTGGAGCCTTAAAACCGCAATTAGGAACCCTAAGCAGTTATATCAGCTTAAGAGCCAATATAGACCCATATATTACTTATATTACTAAAAACTCCGCTGTACATAAAATCAGAACTCGGTATTTCTTTACCAGCAACAACAACAACACCCAACAAAAATCCGATGCAGAATTGTTTTATGGAGATTATCAATTTCAAAAAGAAATTAAATCCTGGAAAACAAATTTTTCAGCCGGCATCAATAGCATCTACTCACTTGTAAAAAGCGAATTGTATAAAAACCATACCTCGCAAAATACAGCTCTTTATGCGCAACTCGATAAAAAATTTGGCGAGAGAATATCGGTATCATTGGGTATCCGGGGAGAATATTTTAAAATTGATAGTATTGAAAACAAAACAAATATTCCAGTTCCTTTCACCAACAAATCAGAGAATACAATATTGGTGCATGGCTCACCTCTTCGCCCGGTAGTGAGAGCTGGTGTAAATTATCAGCTATTCAAATCAACCTATGTGCGCAGCTCATTCGGGCAGGGATATCGCTATCCAACCATAGCAGAAAGATATATCAAAACCAATGTAGGCTCAATCTATGTATACCCAAATGATACCTTAAAAGCCGAATCCGGATGGAGTGGCGAGATAGGCCTCAAGCAAGGACTGCAATTGGGGTCTTGGTCTGGATATGTTGATGCGGCCTATTTTTGGACTGAATATCAGGATATGATGGAATTTACGTTTGGAAAATATGGCAAAATGACCGACCCTTTAAACGGCCTTGGATTTAAATCCGTAAACATTGGAAATGCAGTGATTAAAGGCGTAGACCTATCACTTACTGGTGGAGGAAAAATAGGCGCCTTTAACCTGATGATGCTTGCAGGATATACCTTTATGGACCCCAAACAATTGGATTTTGATGCAAAAAAAGACACCATAAAAAACTCTGCCAAATACAATATTTTAAAATATCGCTACAAACATATAGCTAAATTCGACATAGAGGGGACATACAAAAAATTCTCTCTCGGGTTTAGCTTTCGATACAATAGTTTTATGGAAAATATTGACGAAGTATTCAATAAAGTTATTTCTGGTGTAGAACACTATAGAAAACTTCACAACAATGGT
>CANKSK010000156.1 GCA_947485425.1 Bacteroidota bacterium
AAAGAAGATTAAGGAAATGATAGAAAGGGTTGCGAAAACAGATGCAAGAGTTCTTATAACGGGAGAAAATGGAACAGGAAAAGAGCTTGTAGCGAGGTGGATTCACGAAAAAAGTGGAAGATCCTCAGCCCCGCTTATCGAAGTAAACTGCGCCGCTATTCCTGCAGAGTTAATAGAAAGTGAATTGTTTGGACATGAAAAAGGCGCGTTTACTTCAGCAATCAAACAAAGACAAGGAAAATTTGAACAAGCTGATGGAGGAACGCTCTTTTTGGATGAGATAGGTGATATGAGCCTTTCAGCACAAGCAAAAGTATTAAGAGCGCTGCAGGAAAATAAAATTTCTAGAGTAGGTGGAGAAAAGGAAATTTCTGTGAATGTGCGAATTATTGCAGCCACGAACAAGGATCTAAAAAAAGAAATTGCAGGAAATAATTTTAGAGAAGATTTGTACCACAGACTCAGCGTAATTTTAATACATGTACCTTCATTAAACGAAAGAAAAATAGACATTCCACTTATAGCAAATCATTTCCTTGCCGAAATATGCAAAGAATACGGCATACCACTTAAAAACTTTACAGAGGATGCATTCGTAGCTCTACAAAACCTAAATTGGACTGGAAACATAAGAGAATTGAGAAATGTAGTAGAGCGACTTGTGATTTTCTGTGAAAAAAATATTTCAGCAATTGATATACATACCTATGCTGGAGGTGAAATGGGTAATAAATAAAAGAAAAATATGGAAAAAAGAAAAATAAAATCGATACAAATACACAAAAGTTTCCTGATACCAGAATCCGCAGAAGAATTTAGAGAAACAGAAGAATTTATAGAACAAATCACCCATTATAATAAAAATGGGGATATTATTGAAACCGCTAAATTTGTTGAAGACCATGAACTCGAAATAAAAATTATCAGGGTATATGACGAAACAAATTTTTTAGCAGAAGAAACGCATTATCATGAAGATGAAACGGAATTTACTGAAAAATATATCTTTAAAAAAAATGGTTCAGGAAAATTAAATTCAATTGAAAAGCACTATCAAGATGGAAGTATAGAGATCACAAATTTTGAATATAACGAGGCAGGAAATCTAATCAAAAAAATACAATTTGATGAAGATGGAAATACAGAAAAGACTAACGAATATATTTTCGACTCATCGAACCAATTGATTGAATCAAAAGAAATGGATGAATCAGGATCCATTCATGAGAATATACTATTGAAATATGATTCAAAAAATAGATTGATAGAAGCAGAGGAATTAGACATTGCTAATCAAACCGGAATCATAACATTTAACTCCTATAATGAAAAAGATGAGATTTCAGAGTCAATTATAAGGGATGCAAAAGGCAAATTATTGCGAAAAATCACGAATATGCATGATGAATCCGGAAATATAATGAAAAGAAATCTAGAAAATTACAATGAATACCACCGAATTGACATAACAAATTATTCATACGACCATGAGAGCCGAATAGTATCAGAAGAAGTTTTGGGTCCATTTGAGGAGATACGGCAAAAAACAAACTATGAATATAACGCAGATGGAAATTTAGAAATAACCTATCATTACGAAACAGAAAACACCCAAAATCCAGGAAGCCATTATTGGAAAACAAGAATGCAATATGAATTCTATGATTGATTTTAAAAACAAAATGAACGGGTAGAAAAATATTAGTCAATAATAAAATGCTTCCACGACTTACGTCGTTTTCTAACAAACAGCCTTTTTTGCGGCATATAGGTTATGATTATAGAGGCGACTCGAACAATTCGATAACAGAGCCAATCTAAAAACATAGAAAAAACAGTGCGTTTAATTTGAAAATCTGAAGAAAAAATTCTCTCACAATTCAGAATAACTTCTTCAAGATGTTTTGAAAAATGAAGTGAAAAATCTCGTGATTCAATTTCAACATTCATTTCTATACTTGCATATGAACTTAGGTGGTTCAAGTTAAAAGAACCAATGGTTGACCAATGCTGATCAATCACTGCGGCCTTTCCATGAAGCACAGAATCATTCCACTCATATAATTCAATTGAATTGCGTAAAAAAAGTTTGTATAAAAATGATGTAGCCCTTTTTATTAAAGGCACATCCGAAACACCAGCAAGTATAAGCTTAACCTTTACCCCCATTTTAGCCCGTCTAATAAGGGCTTTGGTGAGTTTACGTCCAGGAATAAAATAACTTCCTACAATAATGATATCACTTTTCGCTTTGCGAATATTTCGTAAGTACATATTACTGATATCATTTTGTTTGCGAAGCCAATCATTTTGTAAAGTTCGAATAGAAGATCCATTTAATTGAAAAAATAAACTTCGGTGCTTCCTAACAGATTTTTGATGATAAAAAATATTTCTACAAAGACTTTCTAATGCGGCGGCGGCAGATCCATCAAATTGAACTGCATAATCTAGCCAAGCCCTACTATCCATATTACCGCGATATTTATCTGCAATATTGATTCCACCAACAATAGCCCTACAACCATCTACCAAGAGTATTTTATGATGCAAACGACGCCCAAAATAAATACTATTAATTGAAAAATAAGGAGCAAAAAAACGAAAATGAATTCCATTTGAAATTAAATCGCGAATAAAAACATCAGGCAAAGATGAACCGAAACGATCTAAGAGCAAATATACAGAAACACCTCTTGATGCAGACTTCTTCAATGCCTCGGCAAGGAGAATACCTGTTGAATCATTCATAAAAATATAGGTTTGCAAATGTATTTCAACTTTTGCACTATTAATTAAATCGAGCATACGAGAAAAGAAATCTTCACCACTATGCACCAACTCAATTTTACAGTCAGGATCCTGAACTATTGAAGCTATTTTATTGTTATTTTTTGTGCGTTGGATTTTCATAAATAAAATCAATTATTTTCCCATTATTCTTTTGGTCAAAGAATATAAAACATTGGAATAAGATACATTATATTTCATCCGATTTAGCGCATACCCATTAGAATCCAAGGTACTTACATTAAATTTAAAAACAAAATTGGTATCTGAAAGATCCCATCCACTCATCTCCCCAAATCGCAGATCATTAAAATAAATATCTTTTCCTTCTTTGGTAATCAAATAATTCCCATTCGATATTAATTTCAAAATCTTTACATCTCCAAGATGATTAAATGGAGTTAATAAAGAATCATTTCGATATTTTCTTCTAAATTCAATATTAGGTGATTTATCCAATAAGGAATAATAGCCTATTCTACTTCCCAAAGAATCATGTGTATATGCCATCCATAAAAAGTTATTAAGTGGAGTAGGCGTAACAATCAAATGATCAAAAGAAAAATGTTTTCTTAACAAAGATTTTTCTGCTACATGATAAACAAAATAATGATTTACAAGGGTAATAAACAGATATATTGTGCTAATGAAAAGCCCAAAATGAGTAAACCTTCTTCGTCTTTGGGATTTTTTACCTGCATATAAAGCCAAAAGAATACATATCAAAAAAGGAAGCGTATAAAAAGGATCTGCAACAAATATAGAGTTAAAGGAAACTCTCAAATGACTAAAAGGTTCAAACCAGCCTATACCATATCCAGTTAATGAATCGAGCAAATCATGACTGAGTAGGCCAAAAGCAAAAAACAAAAACCAATCTAAAAGCCCCCATTCTTTTTTACCTTGCCATAAGAGATGAAAAAACCAAGACAAAACGAATGAACAAATACCCACAAAAAGGAAGGAATGCGTTATTCCTCTGTGAAACATCACCTGATGCGCATCAGATAAAAAAAGCCCACCCAAAACATCTAAATCTGGAATGGTATTAACCAAAGCGCCCCAAAACATTGCTTTTCTTCCAATCTTTTTCCCAGCAAGTACCTCACCTACTGCGGCTCCCAAAACCAAATGTGTTAAAGAATCCATTTTATCTGATCACTGCCTGAACATTAAAAACAATCTAGAACTTAGAAAGTGAGAAAAGAAATACACCATACCAAGAGTAAGATACAAAAAAATCCTACAAAATGTATGCTAAAAAAAAATTAAAATTTAACCTGCCCTAAATTGCCCATATTACGCAATATCCAAGATTGTTTTCTTTGAATATAGGAATTGGGTTTTACAGGACTCCATCTTCTGGGATTTGGCAGGCAGGCGGCAATTAAGGCACATTGAGAAGCCGTTAAAGCAGAAGCAGGTTTTTTAAAATAAAATTGCGCTGCCGCTTCTGCGCCATAAATTCCATTACCCATTTCAATTTCGTTCAAATAAACTTCCATAATCCGCTCCTTATTCCAAAGAAGTTCTATAAGGACCGTAAAATAAGCCTCAAGGCCTTTTCGAACCCAACTCCTTCCGG
>CANKSK010000157.1 GCA_947485425.1 Bacteroidota bacterium
ATGGTGAAAAATCCGAATAAAAATTTCGGCATAAAAATACATTTGTATGCCCTCAAATGATAAATTGAAAGTGATAAAATATGAAGACTAAAAATGCAAGCCATAAAAACATCAAATTTTATTTGGTAAATGGAATAACCATCTATCGTCTCCTTGCTGCGCCCATATTGATTTCTTTAATTTTCACCAATCACATCAATCTGTTTAAATGGCTACTTTCATTGAGTTTTTTCACTGATTTGATGGATGGATTTTTAGCTCGTCGCTTGAAAGTCGCTAGCATATGGGGTGCCAAACTGGATTCCATAGCAGATGACTTTACCATTATTGCCGCCATCATCGGCTTATGGGTTTTTAAATTGGAGTTTATCAAACAACAAATGGAATTAATCATCGCATTGTTACTACTATTCATTACCCAAACCACATATGCCCTTATTAAATACAAACGCATTACAAGTTTTCATACCTATCTAGCAAAAATATCCGCCACCCTGCAAGGGACCTTCCTCATATGCATTTTTTTATTTCCACATCCCATACTTCCCTTATTTTATGTAGCTACCTTATTTACGACCATTGAACTAGCAGAAGAAATCATTTTGATAAGCATGCTAAAAAAATGGGAAGCCAATGTAAAAGGACTTTATTGGGTAATCAAAAGAAAAAAATAAGTTACCATCAAAACAGTTATCAGTGGCAATGAACCTATTCGTGCATACAAAACGTTGCTCGCTGATGATTCAAGGTCATGAATTTTAAAAAAATGATAAAATGGAAATACTTTTGAATATTTTATGAAAACCAAAAAAACAAAAAAGAGGATAAGATTTTCGCTTATCCTCTTCTTGACCTTGTGATCCCGCTGGGATTCGAACCCAGGACCCCAACATTAAAAGTGTTATGCTCTACCAGCTGAGCTACGGAATCGTTTTTTAAAAAGTTGTGCAAAGATAGATTCCTCAACTAGATTTACAAACTTAAATCATCTTTTTTTTAATCTTTTTTATTAACAATACAATACATTGTAAATCAATTACATACACATGTATTATGAATAAAGTACAGATTTCAGCAGGAAAAATTGTAGGTTTTTTGAACTATCTGATCATCGGTGCCCGCTTAAATTCTCTATTTTCATCAAAAAGTTTCCGCAAGGTCAAATAGGTTCGGTAGCGATTTGCCCCCAAAGTTTCAACCACATTGATCATTTTTGGATTAAAATCACCAATCCAAGTCATTTCAATGTCGCCATACCTATTTTTAGGAGGCATAATTTTTGAACAGGCAATAATAATAAGTCCTTCAACACCCTTTCCCTGTTCTTCCGGAACTACCCCAAAAGCCACTCCAAAAATTTTATCGCATTCTTTTCTCCATTTGTACCACAAAAATTTAATTTTTCCCAGCCAATTCAAATTCCCATTCAGATGCCTGAAAATCTGATTTAACTCAGGCAGCATGATAAAAAAACCGATCGGAGCCTCATCTTTATAGGCAAAATAGATTAAATCTTCCTCCATTACCGGTTTAATCGTTTTCAGCGTCAGCTTGGCTTGCTCCAAGCTCATCCCTTTAAATCCGGCATGCTTGCCCCAGGCTTTGTTATAGATGGTGCAAAAATCTGCTGCATATTTATCAAGTCTTTTCTTATCAATACATTCCACCCGATAACTCGGATTTGCCCACAAACGCTCAGCTCTTTCCTTGTATTTTTCCGGCATTGGGGCGTTTACCTTCATGATATAATTATATTGCTCGTAATAGGTCTGAAATCCATAGGATTCAAACAAGGCCCTGTAATAGGGATGATGGTAATTCATGGCATAAGTGGGAGGGTAGAAGCCGTCAACCATCAGGCCCCACCATTTGTCTTTCTCTCCAAAATTTATTGGACCATCCATAGCCTCCATTCCCTTTGATTCCAGCCATTTTTGACAGGCAGAAAACAAAACAAAGGCGGCTTTCTGATCATCTACACATTCAAAAAAACCCATCCCACCCGTAGGCTGCTCAAAAGCGCTGGATGATTTTTTATCATAAAAGGCAGCCACCCGACCCAATAATTCATCCCCTTCACCCTTTAAAATATAACGAACACAATCCCCTTGCCGAAAATATTTGTTTTTCTTTTTATCAAATACCGCATCCATATCCTTATCCAAAGGCCTAATCCAATTGGCATCTCCTTTATATATTTCAATAGGAACTTGTAAAAACTCCTTTTCTGTCTTTGGATTTTGTACCTCAATTAATTTCATCAAGCGTTAGGTTTTTTAGATTTTAAGACAAAACTATTCATTTTTATCTCAGAAATCGCCATTTTTATCCTATTTTTGCTTATTCTTTAGACATTTTTATGAATAAAAAGATATTCCTCCAAGGTAAGTTCGTTATCATCAGCGGTGCATCATCAGGCATTGGAAAAGCCACTGCAGAGGTTTTTGGCAGGGCAGGAGCAAGTTTGGTGCTTGCAGCCAGAAACACCCAACAACTGGATGAAGTAGTCTTATCGCTTCAAAAGGAGGGAATTCAGGCCATTGGCGTAAAAACAGATGTAAGCATTGAACAGGATTGCAAAAACCTAATAGATGTGGCCCTGTCAACCTATGGAAAAATTGACATCTTCATAAACAATGCCGGTATTTCCATGCGAGCTCTTTTTGAGGATGTTTCATTGGAAGTACTGAAGCAAGTCATGAACATTAATTTTTGGGGAACGGTATATTGCACCAAATATGCTTTACCCCATTTACTCCAAAGCAAAGGAACACTGATAGGAATTTCATCTATTGCGGGCAAAAAAGGCTTACCAGGGAGAAGTGGATACTCTGCTTCCAAATTTGCCATGGAAGGTTTTTTAGAATGCATTCGCATTGAAAATAGGAAAAAAGGCCTTACAGTGCTAAGCGTATGCCCTGGATTTACAGCCTCTAACATCAGAAATTCAGCCTTGGCGGCTGATGGATCCCAGCAAGGTGAATCTCCACGAAATGAAAAAAATATGATGCCGGCCATTACCGTTGCCGAAAATATTTTAAAAGCCGTTAGACAACAAAAAAGAGACCTTATTTTAACCCCTAACGGAAAAATCACCGTTTGGCTCAACAAATGGATGCCTGCCTTTGTGGATAAACTGGTTTATAAGCACCTTGCCAAAGAGGAAAATTCTCCTTTCAAGTAAACAGAAACAGATGCTAATTTTTTTAATCGGATATATGGGCTCAGGAAAATCGACTGCCGGCAAAAAACTGGCCTCCCGAATGGGCTTTCAATGTATCGATCTAGACCAATACATCGAGCTCAAAACAGGAAAAAGCATTTCCCAAATCTTTGAGGATGATGGCGAAAATATGTTCAGAGAATTGGAAAAAAAATATTTACAGGAACTTGCAAAACAAACCCATACCATCATTTCAACAGGAGGGGGAACCCCATGCTTTTTTGACAATATGCAATGGATGAATTCAAAAGGAACAACCATTTATTTGCAAATGAGCCCCACATCTTTGGTGCACCGATTACAAAATGCCACAAGCACCCGGCCTATTTTAAAAAACAAAACAAACCATGAATTACTTGAATTTGTGACAAATGCACTCGCTGATCGAGAAAAATACTACCTTGAGGCCCATATTCAAGCAAAAGGAGAAAATCTCAACATCACTGAACTACTTGAAAAAATCAAAGAACATAGACTTTAATTTTTTAAAAAATCATATAAAAACATATTAATTTTGCGTTGTCAAAAAAATCAAACAAAAAACACTTCCCTTATGAAAAGAATTATTTATGCATTGATTTTAGTATTATGGACTGCAAGTGGTTTCGCCGGTAATGGAGATGGGTATGAAATTAAAGTGAGGGTGAAAGGGGTGAAAAATGGCAAATGCTTTTTAGCCAATAACTATGGTGATAAACAATACCTAAAAGACAGCATCATATCCGATGCCAATGGGAACTTTACCTTCAAAGGCAAAGAACCCCTTGAAGGTGGCATTTATCTCGTAGTGCTGCCAGGTAGAAAATACTTCGAAATCATCATCAGCGAGCAGAAATTTTCGGTGGAAACCGATACGGCTGATTACGTTCAAAACATGAAAGTACTAGGGTCTACTGAAAATGAGCTTTTTTACCATTACCTGAATTATATCAATCCACGTGGCAGGGAAGTGGATAACCTCAGAAAAAGAATGGATAAAAATAAAGATAACAAAGATTCCCTTGCTGCCATTAAAAGCAGAGTCAGTGTGTTAGACAACGAAGTCATCAATTACAAAAAAACTTTTATGGTTGAGCACCCAAAAGCCTTGCTTGCCAAGGTTTTTCGTGCCATGCAGGAACCTGAAATTCCAGACTTCCCTAGACTTGC
>CANKSK010000158.1 GCA_947485425.1 Bacteroidota bacterium
AATTCCTGCCCAACCTACCTGACAAACAAGTATTTCCTTCCCGTCACGATTGCTTAAGCGAACAGGAGTATCTAAAAAAGTATGGGTATGTCCACCGAGTATCAAATCAATATTTTTTGATTTTTTTGCGATAAGGACATCCGAAATTTTTTCTTCTTTGTATTTATAGCCCAAATGCGATAAGCAAACCACCAAATCACATTCTAATTCCTCTTTTAATAAATGAGACATTTCTGCCGCCTTTACCATAGGGTCTAAATATTGGGTATTTCCATATTCTTTTTTTCCTACCAGGCCTTCCAGTTCAATGCCCAGTCCAAATACCCCAATCCGTATGCCTTCTTTTTCAAAGATTTTATAGGGTAGCGTTTTTCCGTTCATCGCTGTATCCGAAAAATCATAGTTGCTATTGATAAATGGAAATTTGGCATGCGGCAATTGTTTTACCAAGCCATCAATGCCATTGTCAAAATCATGATTGCCTATGGTTGAAGCATCATATGCCATTTGCGTCATCAGTTTCATTTCCAGTTCTCCACCATATAAGTTAAAATAGGGTGTGCCCTGAAAAATATCTCCTACATCAAATAACAAAACATTTTTTTCTTCATTTCTGATTTTGTTAATCAATGCGGCTCTTTGCGATACGCCTCCAAGACCTGGATATTTTGCATCATTTTCCGGAAATGGATCAATATGGCTATGCACATCATTGGTGTGAAGAATGGTTATTTTGGTGATGTCGTTTTTTGCATATGAAATACTAGGTATGCCAGATACGCCTAAAAGTGCTGCACTGCCACCAAGTCTTTTTAGAAAATCTCTACGATTACTCATTATATATCCTCCCGTCTTTTTTTACAATTAATCGACTACCCTTTTTTTTCTCATCTTTTAGGTAGTTCACAATGGCGTCTCTGATTTTTAAATTTAAGGTAACTTTGTCTTTAATATCTGACATAAATGCCAAATTATCTCCTCCATTGGCCAAATAGTCTGACGTTACTACGGTGTAGTTTTTATTGATGTCAAAGGGCTGGTTATTAATCATGGGATTAATCGCTTGTTTGTCGCGAATACCCATTTTAATTCCAGAAACCGGTACGCCTCCTTTTTCTGCAATAAATTCTATGATTTTCTTTGTGGATGGTCCATCTAAATTCACGACTACAAATTGGTTTTCAAAAGGCATCAATTCAAAAACTTTCCCCAAAATAATATCCCCTTTTGGAAATGTGCTTCTGAGTCCACCATTATTCATGAAACAAAAATCAATCTGCTTGCCATTGACAGGCTTATAGGCGGCCCGCGCTTGAATGAGAGATAAATCACACACAAAATCGCCCAATACACCTTCCGGCTGACCTTTTTCCATCGGTTGTTCCGAAACATTTAAAACCTCATTCATGATGGCATCATGTTTTAATTTATAAGGTTTTATGATTCTATTCGATGCAGAGTCAGTAGGGGAGCTGTTATTTAAAGGATAGGTGTTCGTTTCAACCTTAGAAACATGTGCAGGACCTGCACATGCCATACAGAATAAAAGGGGTAAAAAGAATGCTTTGTGAATAAGACGCATGGGAATTGCTGATTTTTGATGAATTTTGCTCCTCTATTTTAACGGGGTACAAGTATACTAATTTTCTTTTTATCCTCTATGGAAAAATGGAATTTTTCGATTAATAGATTAAAAAACATTTTAATAGTTACGGATCGATTGAGTACTTAAAAACTATCTTTGTAATTGTTATGATTTAAATGAATACCTATGTATAGAGAAAGTACACAAATAAGAGTCCGATATGGCGAAACAGACCGGATGGGCTATGTTTACTACGGAAATTACGCTGAATTTTATGAAGTAGGCAGAATAGATTCCCTACGTAAATTGGGATTTTCATATAAAACAATGGAAGACAATGGGATTATGCTTCCGGTACTTTCATTACAAATAAAATATATCCGCCCAGCTTTTTTTGATGATTTATTAACGGTGGTTACCACGGTTTCTCAATTGCCTAAAACACGTATTCAATTTTCCTATGAGATTTTCAATGAAAAAAATGAATTACTGAATATCGGCAATACCGAATTGGTTTTTATCAATACAAATACAAATAAACCCTGCATGGCACCCGATGATTTCCTGAAAGCAATTGAGGCGTATTTCTAGAGTTTTTCAATCAATTTTTGATACAATTTCAACATCGATTCAATATCCTTTTTATGGACTTTTTCATCAGGTGAGTGCACATGATCTTCTGCCGCCCCAACAAAACACCAGTCCCATGGATAGGCAGATTTTTGAAGTTCAATACCATCGCTTCCTCCACTTCCTTCTACTTCCAGTTGGTAGGGAATACCTTCCTCTTTTGCAATGTGAATGACGCGGTTTACATAAGCCCGATTGGGTATGCCGGAGTCTCGCAAAGAAATAGCAACACCCATCCCGGCATGCACGCCTTCTGTAAGCCAGGTAATGTCTGAAATTAACGCTTGTCGGATATTGAAATTCTCATACAAAAACTTCCCAAGAAATGCAGTATTGCCCCCTCCATGTTCTTCTCTGCATGAAAATACAATGGCCCCATGTCTCATGGTCTTGGCTAATTGCATAGCATTCCATACCCCTAAACGATTATCCATCGTACAGCATTGAATAGAATCAATCGTTTCTCTGAAATTTGACTTGAAGGTAAGAATGGTTCCTCGTTCAATTTCTCTTCCACTGGCAAAAAAATTACCTTCTTCATCCGTTTGTATTTCACATTCTATTTCTCCTTGCTCGTCTTTTCCAACCAAAATATAGCCATTTTCTATTCTAGGACCACCAATCTTTACCAATTCATTTTGATATCGAACGGTAAAGCCAATGGAATCGATATGTGAAAATACCGCCGTGCGTGCCTCGCCAAAAACCAATACCACAGATTGTTGAAACGCATCCCCCGAAAATATTTGGGGCTGAACTAAAAAATTTTCTTTTTCTGCCTGAATCCACCCAAGGATGAATTCGGTCATGGCTTCTTCGTTTCCGGAACTTGCCCGTATCTCACATAATTTTTTTAGTAGATTCATTCCTATTTTTCCATTTCATCGTAAACTGCTTTCGAAATTTCCCCAATGGCATCTGAAAGATTATCAAATTTTTTTCCTCTGCTCATAATACACAATATATAGGGATGATTCTGCGCATATACAATACCACAATCATGCATTTCAAAATATTGTCCATTTCCAAAGGCCCCAAATTTATGTGCTATTTCAGTTTTTGGTGGTAAATATTTAGCAAGGCCTTTTTTATATTCAGATGAAACCAAAATTTTTAAAGCAATGCCACTGTATTGTGGGCTTAGGTAATTGCAATTGTATAAAATCCTGAAAAATCTACCCATATCAGTAGCAGTGGTTTTAAATTCTACATTATTGTCTTCTAAATCATCAGGAAAATCCATATCGAAATTTGTAAAGATTTCTTTATAAATTTCATAATTGTATTTCATTAAAAGATCTCTTAAAAATAAAGCAGCTTTATTGTCTGAATAAACCACAGCATAGGATAAAATTTCAAAATAGGTATAGCTCTTCCCAATTTCTAGCGACTTTGTGCCAGTGATACTCGGTGCTATTTTTTCAGCATAATCTTTGGTCACAAGATATTTATTTGTCATGACTTTGGGCGATGTTTCTGCTATTTTTAATCCCGCAATCATCAGTGGTAATTTCAATAAACTAGCAGGCACATATTTGATGCCCGGATTGATTTCAACCCGCGTTAAGGTTGATAAATCAGAGAAAAAAACGGAAATGCTTTGTGCCTTATTTTGCATTTCCAGTTCATTTATTTTTTTTCTAATAATATTTGAAAATACTTTTCTTTTTCGCAACGAAGTAGGATCTAAAACAAAATTTTGCCGGATATATTTAGAATGAGCACTTTCATTGCCAAGAATATTTACGATTTCTCTGCCTTTATCATGTCGACTTACTATTTTAAAATAAATATAGGTGGTTGATAGAATGCATGATAGGAATATAAAAAACAAAATATATTTGTAGTTCCCTATTTTTTCTAAAATCATAATTTTTGGAGGTTAAAGCGGATTTTAAAACCAACCTATTTTAAGCAAAGGTAGTTTATTTTTCATTTTAAAGCTTCTATTTTTCTCCATTTTATTGCATAACCCAAATTTATATTGTCAAATGATTTTTTTAATGTGCACATAACTAGGGTTTTATATTTTTATTTCAAATATAATTGTATTTAGGATAAAAAATAAAAAAATTAATTAATTTTGCAATCCTTCAAATAAAGATTTGATGTGAAATTGGGGGATTAGCTCAGCTGGCTAGAGCGCTTGCATGG
>CANKSK010000159.1 GCA_947485425.1 Bacteroidota bacterium
CTTGCGTTCCAGCCTTAGTGGCATATTTAACATCGAAGGCCTTGGCAAAATTCTGACCTAAAAAATGAGAGGTTCCAGCCTGTAAGGCTTTTCCGTCTTGCATCAAAGCTTCAATGCAATAGGTGTTCAATGCACCGGCAAATCTTTCACTTTCTGTTTTAACCCCTTGCAAAACAGGCATCGCCATCCATTGCTCGGCAAAGGTGGTGTATACGCCAAGCATTTTTTCTGCTTCTTCAACAGCTTCTTCTGAAGTAGCATGCGCCGTATGGCCTTCCTGCCATAAGAATTCTGTGGTACGCAAAAATAAACGGGTACGCATTTCCCAACGCACCACATTAGCCCATTGGTTGATGAGCAAAGGCAAATCCCGATAGGATTGTATCCAGGTTCGGTATGAATTCCAAATGATGGTTTCTGAGGTGGGCCGAACAATCAATTCTTCTTCCAATTTTGCATCTGGGTCCACAATAACCGATTTCCCATCTTCGGAGGTCTTTAAACGATAGTGCGTCACAACAGCACATTCTTTGGCAAAGCCCTCCACATGGGCCGCCTCTTTGCTCAGAAAAGATTTGGGTATAAACAATGGAAAATAGGCATTTGAATGCCCCGTGTCTTTAAACATCTTATCTAGAGCGGCCTGCATTTTTTCCCAAATGGCATATCCATAGGGCTTGATGACCATGCACCCACGCACATCCGATGTTTCGGCCAAATCAGCCTTGATTACCAAATCTTGATACCACTGTGAATAATTTGCCGCTCTACTCGTTAATTTCTTGCTCATCTATTTGTTTGCTATTTTTTTGGTACGGTTATTGAAAAAGGGAAAATGTCCCGATGTCGAGACAAAATTAGTAATTATGTCTGTTAATTTATCGCTTCTTAAAATAGAAATATAGGAGACCACGCAAATGAAAACATTTCTCAAAACCCACGGACTGATTTTAGGCTTCGCCTTCTTCGCATTTACTGCAGCATTCGCGCAGAATCCTGTGCATGATGATGTATATTATGTTCCTGTACAGGAAGATGTTCAGCCGCAAAATCAGCAGCAAACCCAGGATGCTGGTAAAAATAACCAACAAGACGAATACTACTCGAATTCAAACCGAAGCACTGACGACTCGGGGAATACCTATGTCACCAATAATTATTACAACAACGATTATTATGATTATGCCTATTCTGCCCGCCTAAGAAGATTCCACCACAATTACAACTACGGCTATTATGATAATTATTATACCAATTCCTATTGGTATGATTATAATCCCTATTCGTATGGGCAAAGCATTTATCTTGGATACAACTGGTGGAATCCGCCGGTATATTATTATTATCACCCCAGTCCTTTTTGGGTGGTTGGATTTTCAACCTATTCCTACTACGATCCATGGTTTTATAGACCCTATTATTATGGCCACATGGGTTATGGTTATGGTCAAGGTTACATGAATGGATTCTATGACGGAATGGCATATGCCCAAGGGTACCCATACTACCACAACCAAAATACCAATCCCTATTACTTCAACACCTATGACCGAACAAGCTATCATTATGGTCCCAGAAATACCTCTACAGGTCAGGGGTACCGCAATGCTGCTTCCTCCAATTCACTAGGAGAAAAATATGTAAAAGCCATTGAATCGGGTCGCATTACAGATTCCAGATCCAATTATACCAATATGCAACATGCTGGCTATAAAGTTGAAAATAGAGGCAGAAATGAGCTTCAACTCAATACAAAACCGGAAAATGTAAGGCCAACAGGCAACGATGGGCCTGTTAGAGAGACTAGGCCGCAGATGCCGAAAAAGGAAAATGAGGTCCGGGACTCTCCAAAAGAGAATGGCATTCGTCCTTCAGCACCTCAACCCACGAGAGATCAGCCCAAAGAAATCAGACAACCAGAAAACAAAGGCACCACGCGCCCTGTAAATCCTTCTAGGGATGAACCCCAAAGACCTATTATGCAACCCAAACAACCTGATAGTAGACCGGAGCCACAAAGACCGTCAGAAATCCAAAATCCGGTGCGTCAGGAGCCTTCTCGTCAGCCCATCCGTGTTCAACCTGAACAGCCTCGCAGACAAGAAACAAGACCTGTGCAGCCTCAACAGCCACAACAACAGCCAATAAGACAATCTCAGCCTTCAGGCCCTCGTAGAAATCAAGGCGGTAGAATTAGCAATGCCTTTCCAAGTCCTTCTATGCCGTCATCGTCTTTCCGCGTAAATAGTGGCATGTCCGCTTCGCATTCAACTGCCAGATCAAGATAATTGCCATTTCAAAAATGGAGTTCTACATCTCATCAAATCATTAAACATTTAATTAGATCAGATCTATATGAAAAAGTCCTTTCTTTTTGCAGTGCTTCATATCATCCCAATGCTGGTATGGGCACAAAACGATATGGATGCCTATCGATATTCAACCATTCAAACTGGTGGTACCTCTAAATCTATGAGCATGGGCGGCGCCTTAGGTGCTTTGGGTGGCGATTTCTCGGTCATGAGTTCCAATCCGGCAGGTATCGCACTCTACAGGAAGTCAGAATTTACGTTGACACCCAGTTTACTCCGTCAAAAAACAACATCTACCTATATGGGAAATACGGAAGCTGATGATAAATTCAATTTCAATTTCGGCAACTTAGGGGCCATATATCACTTTGCCAATAGCGGAAACTGGAAAAATTGGGATTTTGGAATGGGATACAATAGACTCTCCAGTTTTCATAACCGAACTTTATATTCAGGTGTGAACAGTAAAAATTCACTTTTAGATTATTATGCCCAGAGGGCTCAAGGCAAAACGCCCAACTCCCTAGATAATTTCAATGAAGGAATGGCCTATCAGACCTACCTGATTGACCCTGTCAATACCGACAGCACTCTGTACAAAGGAATCATCAAAAGTGGGGGAGAGCTGCAGCAAAGAAGTGTTACCAGCAGAGGTTCCAATGGTGAGTTTACCTTGGGTTTTGCAGGTAATTATGCGGATAGAGTTTATATCGGTATGAGTTTGGGTATTCCTTTTGTTAGCTATAAAGAAGAGGTAGGATATTATGAAAATGATCAAAAAGATACCATCAAAAACTTCAAATCTTTTAACTGGAATCAAAATTTAAATACCGATGGTGTGGGTTACAACCTGAAACTGGGAATCATTTTTCGGGCAACCGATTGGCTTCGAATTGGTGGCGCTTTTCATACCCCAACCTTTTTTGAACTCAATGATCAATATAGTTCAGATGTTTCTTCCAACTTAGACAATGGAAAGTCTTATGCTTATAAATCTCCCGAAGGGTCCTTTCAATATGAAATTACTACGCCTATGCGAAGCATGGGTAATATTGCCATCATCATCATGAAAAAGGCAAGTATCAATGCTGAAATTGAATATGTAGATTATTCCGAATCTAGAATCCGGTCTACAACTGAAAAATTCCTATATGCCAATTCTGTCATACAGAAAAACTACAAAGCGGTCAACAATATTAAATTTGGTGGAGAAATATATATCAAACCCGATATGAGTATTCGTGCCGGATATGCCTTGCTGAATAGCCCGTATATCTCTGCAGGCAGTGGCATAGATGCCAAGGGAAGCTTAAGCAACTACAGCCTGGGATTGGGCCTCCGTCAAGACAATAGTTTTATTGACTTTGCCTATGTTTTATCCTCAGTAAAAAATACGTATATACCTTATACACTCAGCTCTCAAACGGTAAGTGAAGTGAGCATGAAAAGCATTACGCATCTTTTTGCGGTGACCTTGGGAATGAAATTTTAAAAATAGGCTTCAAAAAATCAAAGCTTTTTGAGTTTATTCAAATTGAATTTTGCCTTTTGATCGATGCTGTTTTGATAGTCGTGATTTTTTAATCGCAAACAATGTTCATAGTTTGCAATTGCCTTTTCTTTATGTCCGGTTTCTTCATAGAGATACCCCAGATTCAACGCTGAATTCGCAGCGAAATAGTAGGGGAGTGTAGCCCCGTTTTTAAGGGTTGCCTCATAGTAATAGATGGACTTCTCATAATTCTTCATGAGATGATAAATCCGGCCAAGCCGATAGGTAAGTTCCAACTTATCCTTTAATGAAACATAGTAAGTTGCAGGCTTTTTAGCAATTTCTGCAATGGCCCGATCATAAAATCCGCCATCGGTAAGCAGTCGGGCTTTTAACAATACCAAATTGGGGATTTCTCCGCTCTCCGCTTCTCGCATCGCTTGCTTATCCTCATCAACAAAAAGAGAGCCTTCTTTTTTGCAAGCCTGCATGTAATAGGTATACTTCGCAACATCGTTGTGCACCA
>CANKSK010000160.1 GCA_947485425.1 Bacteroidota bacterium
CCTTACAATGTTCCGGAAAAACATAAAAATAAATTTCCCGATGAAGCACTACCCATATATCGAAGCATTAGATATGCAGATTTCTCCCTACAACAGTTTTTTAAAACGGCCGAAAAAAAAGATTGGTATAAAAACACATTATTTGTAATTACCGCAGATCATACCAGTCCTGGTGAAAAATCTTTTTTTCAAAATCAGGTTGGCGCTTATGCCATTCCACTCTTGTTTTATATGCCCGGAAATGCTTTGGCAGGTATCAATAATACCGTAACCCAACAAATTGATATCTTGCCTTCTGTACTTGATTATTTGAATTACGATAAAAAATATACCGCTTTTGGCAGAAGTATTTTCTCTGAAAAGAAACAAGCCTTTGCTATTAATTATTTGAATGGCATGTATCAATGCATCTCTGGTAGCTATGCACTCCAATTTGATGGTGTGAAAAGTATTTCGGTATACAATTATGAACAAGATAGTCTCTTGAGAAACAATTTGCTAGCCCAAAGAATACCTCAAAAAGAAACCCTTCAGCAATGGTGTAAAGCATTTATCCAAACCTACAATCACGCGCTGATTCAAAATAAATTGATGTATCATTGAAACAGAAAATTTTATTTATTATCAATCCAACATCCGGATTAAACAAGCACAAAGGAATTGAATCGCTCATCAGAAAATTTGTGAATGGGGATTTATTTGATTACGAAATTAAATATACCCAGTATGCCGGACATGCTATCTTACTGGGGAAAGAGGCTGTTCAGCAATCGTATGATTTGATAATGGTTGCCGGTGGCGATGGTACTGTTCATGAAGTGAGTCAACATGTAATTGGTACCCAAACAGCACTTGGAATTATTCCGGCAGGCAGTGGTAATGGACTTTCTATGCATCTGCAGATCCCTCAAAATTTTGAAAAAGCAATTCAATTGATCCATTCTGGTAAATATCTTGCAATAGATACCGTCTTATTGGGCCATTCGTCCTCCTTTCTTGGCGTTGCAGGTATTGGATTTGATGCCCACATCAGCGAAGCATTTTCCCGCTTTGGAAGAAGAGGCTTTTTATCCTATATCCGTCTTACAATGAAGGAATATAAGTCATATCCCTCTCGCGATTATAATCTGGTATTGGATGGTTTGAGTCTTAAAAAAAATGCATTTTTAATTTGTTTTGCCAATTCATCTCAGTATGGCAATCGGGCTTTTATTTCTCCTGATTCGGATATTATCGATGGCTATATCAATGTTTGCATCTTGAAAAAAATTCCGATGATGAAAGTTGCATATTTTATATGGCAATTGTTTAATAAAAAAGCGCATCTTTCAGAATATATGGAAGTGATTAAAGCCAAAGAAATCTTTGTAAGAAATCATGAAAAAATGCTTTACCACACCGATGGAGAGCCCAGGTCTACCATGCATGATTTACATATTCAGATACAGCCGGCTTCTTTAAAAATGCTCGTGCCTAATTTTTAGGCAGGGTCTACATCAAACTTAATTTGTACCTGTCTGTTTTCTTTTGTGCCATTAAAGTGAAGTACGGCCTCCTGAATTATTTTTTTTACGGTTTGGTGCGAGGCTTCTTTTTCAGATTTAATAATGATATGCTGTATATATTTATTGCGAACTCTTGGTATCAATGGAAATACCGGACCCAATACCCTTGCCCCGAGCTTGCTGATTAAGGCCTGCGACAATTGAGTTGCGGCCTTATTTAATTGTCCTATTTCTTTGTGCAGTAAACTCAATTCAATCAACCGATAATAGGGTGGATATTTAAATTTTTTTCTTTCTTCCAACTCAGAGGCATACATTTCTTCATATTGATTATGCTTTACAAATTGTATCAAAGCCTGCTCTGGATGATGTGTTTGAATGATCACTTTTCCATTTTTGGATTTTCTTCCCGCGCGTCCACTTACTTGTGCCATCATTTGAAAACTTCTTTCAAAGGCTCTGAAATCAGGGTATGAAAGCATTTTGTCTGCATTTAAAATGCCTACCGTACTCACATTGGCAAAATCCAATCCTTTGGTTACCATCTGTGTGCCAATCAAAATATCTACTCTTTGTTCTTCAAAGTCATTAATGATTTTTTGAAAGGCATTTTTTGCCCTTGTGGAATCTAAATCCATCCTTGCAATCCGCGCTTCAGGAAAATAAATGGCAATCTCTTCTTCTATTTTTTCAGTACCAAATCCCCGCATCTTTACATCGATATCTCCGCATGCCGGGCAGCATGGTGGGGTTTCTGCTGTATAGCCACAATAATGACATTTTAATGCAGAATGAAATTTATGATAGGTAAGGCTCACATCGCAGTTCACGCATTGCGGAACCCATGCACAGGAATTGCATTCAAGGTATGGGGCAAATCCCCTGCGGTTTTGAAATAAAATAATCTGTTCCTTTTTTTCAAGTGCCAATTGTATGTCCTTCAGCAATACCGATGTAAACGGCTGCTTCATGGTTTTTTTCTTTACTTCTTCAGTGATATTTACCACCTCTATCGTGGGTAAAAATCCACCACCAAATCTTTCTCCCAATTTAACAAACCCATACTTTCCTGCCTTTGCATTGAAGTATGATTCAATAGAGGGTGTTGCGGAGCCTAGTATCGTTTTTGCCTGATGCAAATGAGATAGATAAATGGCCAAATCTCTTGCATGATAACGCGGTGAGGGATCATACTGCTTATATGAGCCTTCGTGCTCTTCATCCACAATAACGAGTCCAAGCTTATGAAAGGGTAGAAACACTGATGAACGTGCTCCCAAAACAATCTGAATGTTGTTCTTTCCCTCTTCCGTTTTTCCTTGCTGCCGCAATAGGTTTTTCCATATATCCGCACGCTCATTTTCATTCATTCGCGAATGATAAACACCCGTTTTGTCACCAAAATATTTTCGAACCCTTTCAATCATCTGCGTGGTAAGGGCAATTTCAGGTAAAAGAAATAATACCTGTTTCCCCTTTTGCAAGGCTTCTTCGATTAAATGAATATAAATTTCTGTTTTGCCACTAGAGGTGATACCGTGAAGCAATACCACATTCTTCTCCTGAAATTCGGTTTTGATTTTTTGATATGCAGCTTCTTGATGCGAGCTTAATACCGGCAACACAAGGTCTTTGTCTCCAATGGTATCAAATCTTCCCGAATGGGTTTCACGGATTTCCAAAATTCCCTTTTCAATCAGTGCTTTTAAGGCGGTATCTTTACTGCCTGTTTTGGCTAATAAGGTCGATTTTTCTGCCCCCGGACTGGATGAATAATTTTTTTTATAATAAAAATGGGTTAAAAATCCACTCAATAAATCAGATTGCTTTGGGGACTTTTTTTCAAGACTTTCAAAGGCTTTTTTTAAGGCGTCTTCCTTCTCATACGGGGAGGAAAGACGGATATATTTTTTGATAAGGGGTTTATAGGTTTCTTGAAATTCTTCGGAAATAATCAAGGCTTTTTTTTCAAACATCGACCTGATTAATCTATGGATTTGCTTTTTGTCTATAATTTGAGACAAATCTTCTAATGTCAAAACCTTTCTGCTTTCTAAGGCATCTAAAATAGTTTGTTCCTCTTGTAAAATAGAAACCGAAGTTTTGTCAAATGAAAGATTAGCGGTGACTTTTGTTTCACTTTGTATTTTAAATACAGAGGGAAGAGCCGCATTCATAACATCTCCCGGATGGGCCATATAATATTCTGTGATCCATTCCCAAAGCAATAATTGTTGCGCATTTACAATCGGTTCATCATCCAGTAAATAAGAAATTTCCTTCGGCTTATAAGCTGTAGGTGATTGCGAATGGATTTTAACAACCAATGCAGAATAGACCTTGTTTTTCCCAAATTGAACAACCGCCCTTTGTCCTGGTAAAATCTGGTCTTTTATTTCATCTGGAATAGCATAGGTATACCTACCTGGTAAAGCCAATGGCAATATAACCTCTGCAAATAAACCCGACATGAATATTGAAAATTTAAAATGGAAATGAATTTAACTGGAAAGAATTTCTGCTATTCTTAATAGGTCCTGATTGATTTCAACGTGGTGTTTGGTGGAGTGCTCAAAAGGAGTATAAACGATGCTTTTATGAATCAGCCCTACCATCACTTTTTGCTCCCCATTTAATAAGCCTTCTACGGCTGCAACACCCAATTTTCCTGCCAGCAAGCGGTCCATACAACTAGGGCTGCCTCCTCTTTGAATATGGCCAAGTACCGTTACCCGCGTATCATATTGTTTGAATTTTTTTCCCACCTTTTCGGCAATGGCAAAGGCGCCTCCGGCATC
>CANKSK010000161.1 GCA_947485425.1 Bacteroidota bacterium
CAATATGATGCTGAGCTGTCTCGTGTGAAAGGCAGGTACAAGGCCCTCACTGGAAAAATACGAATAATAGTTTGCTGGAATAACATCTGCACTTATAGATACAAATAAATTCTTTTTGAAAGTATAGTCTGCAAATACGCCAGGTATAGCCACTGGCAAGGGAACAAGCCTGAAGTGGTATCCGATGCCAAGGCCTAGTCCCCAATTTTTTTCGTTTAATGGTGACGACCGTCTTCCATATCTAAAAGTAATATACTGTGGTAAATCAATTGATATTTGATTGTCGAATAATTGATCCGCCATAAAATATCCACCTGCAATTCTAAAGGCCGTGCCGAAAGCCATTTTGTTTTCATTGAATTTGAAAAGAGAAAAGTCATAACCAACATTCATTTGAACATTATAAAAAGTATGGTTGATGTCTTTTTTTTCGATTTGTGGAAAGGCTTCTGTACCCATATTTTTAGTGTAGCTACCCTTTACAAATAGTGGGCTAACGCTGAATCCTACATTTAATTGGGCTTGAGTTGAATGATAAATCAAGAAGAAAAATAGGATGATAATGGGGTAGCGTTTTGTTTTCATTTGGCTATAAATCAATTCTGGAAATACAAGTTGATCATGAATTAATTTTCAATATATAATCTGCTTAATGTGCCGTTTTCTCCAACAGCATAGGCAATGGATCCATCTGCAAAACAGATGTCATAATAGGTTTTTTGAAATGATTCACCGCTTGAGGAAAGCATATAGCTCCAAAGCCCTCTTTCTGAATCAAAGCCTGCTTCATTTTTATAGATGCAATTCTTTCCAACGGCAATTCCGGTTTCATTCAAATACGCAATTGAATGAATGGGGTATTGTATGCTTGCATTTATCGTGATGCCTCTGCCATTTTTTGTCATTTCAAAAAGTTTTCCTGTGTCAAAAGTGATATACCCATGTCCGAAGTTGGTAAAATGAAAATCAGTTATGTTTTCTGTTTTCAGTGATTGGCAATAGGTCCATGTTTTCCCTCCATTTACCGTTTGTAGTAGGCAGGATTCATTGCCTCCTGCATATGCAGTGTCTTTGTCTAGAAATTGTATGGCGTGCAAAATTGGAGGCGATTTCGGGCTTATGGGCAATTTGAGCGCACTCCATGTCATTCCCAAATCGCTGCTTTCCCAGATAGTTCCCATGATGCCTATATTTCCGGCTGCATATACATTTGAGGATATATTTTCATTAAAAAGGGCATTTATATTGCATCCACTTAAAACGCTAACCCAAGTTTTTCCGCCATCCGCTGTTTTCATGATTCCTGTTGACGTACCTATAAATCCATCATTATCATTAGAAAATCGAATCGTATTGATTTTGATTTTTTTCTCAATGGAAATATTTTCCCAGGTATTTGCACCATCTTTTGTCTTGAGAATTTGTCCCATGTTTCCGGCGATAAATCCTGTTTTTATATTGACAAAATAAACTGAATTTAACGCAGTGGTTACCGGAAGGGTGATATCATCAACACGCAGAGTGGGTTGCTGTTCAATGATGTTTTTGTTACATGAAAATTGACAAATACATAAGGCGACAAAGATTATTTCCTTTATACGGATTTTAAAAGTTCTTTTATGTACACAAATATTCATGGGGTGCTAATATATAAAAAAAATGCAAGATTTGAGCATTTAACCTGCGTAATTACCAATTCTGATGATGTCCGCAAAAACTCCGGCTGCGGTCACTTCGGCGCCCGCCCCAGGGCCTTTGATTACCAAAGGTCTTTCACGATACCTTTCAGTGGTAAATGAAATCATATTGTCACTGCCCGATAAGCTGTAAAAAGGATGATTTGAATCAACGGATTTTAAACTGATTTCAGCTTTTCCATCTTTTAAAAGAGCAATATACCTGAGCTTTTTATTTTCCTTTACTGCTTGTCCGACCATTTTTTTATACTTGATATTTTCTTCTTCCAATAAGTTGAAAAAAGATGATATGCTTGGCGCACGCATGCATTTTTTAGAAACCAAACTTTCAACTTTTATATCTTTTAATTCTAATTTCATGCCACTTTCACGGGCAAGAATCAAAAGTTTTCTTGCTACATCCAAACCATTTAAGTCGTCTCTTGGGTCGGGCTCCGTAAAACCTTTTGATTGCGCCACTTTTACAATCTGCGAAAATGTCATTTCCTCTCCCAAAGTATTGAAAATATAGCTTATCGTTCCCGATACAATGGCTTCTATACTTATTATTTTATCTCCACTATATATTAAATCCGATAAGGTATTTATTATCGGCAATCCTGCCCCAACATTGGTTTCATAAAAAAAGTTAACTCCTTTTGTTTTGCTCGTTTTTCTTAAAGTGTCATATAACAACTGTGTTCCGCTGTTGGCTTTTTTATTTGGCGTCACTATTGAAATATTGGATTGCAGCAAATGATGATAATGGGTTGTGATTTGCTCAGACGAGGTGCAATCAACAAAAACACTATTTGGTAAATTTAATTTTTTGGTCTTTTCAATAAAGGAATCAATGTCGCTTTTTGTCGTCGATTTTTCAAGCTGTTTTTGAAATTGTGCGAGTTCAATTCCCTCTTCTTGAAAGATCATTTTTTTGCTATTCATGATCCCATGCACTTCTATGTGCATATGATATTTTTTAGCTAAAAAGTTTGTATTCTTTTCGATCATGGAAAGTAAATTTTTACCAACCAATCCAATGCCAACAATAAACAGATGAATCGTTTTTGTATCGGATAGAAAAAAGGCTTCGTGTAATGCATTCAAGGCCTTTGATTCGTCTACACTGTGTATAACTGCAGATATATTTAACTCCGAAGATCCTTGCGCAATGGCGCAGATATTGATGCCATTGTTTCCCAATGCATGGAACATCTTTCCGGCACTGCCTGGGGTATTTCTGATATTTTCCCCTACTGCAGCAATGATAGAAAGGTCTTTTACGATACCTATTTCGTCAATGAGGCCTGATTTGATTTCTTGCTGAAATTCTTTTTCTGTTTCTCTTTTAGCTGCTTGTGCAGAAGAAGCTTCTACCGCGAAGCAAATTGAATATTCCGAAGAGGCCTGACTAATTAAAATAATATTGATTTTTTTTCTTGCCAATGCTGAGAACAAACGCATGGAAATACCTACAACGCCCATCATACCGCTGCCTTGCATTCTTAAAAGTGCTATGCCGGTTATAGATGAAATTCCCTTTATCATTTCCCTGCCTTCATCTCCTTTTTCTACTATCAAGGTGCCTTCATACTCAGGATTAAAGGTGTTAACGACACGAATAGGAATCTTTTTTTTCATGACCGGATGCATCGTTGCAGGATATATAACTTTGGCTCCGAAATGCGACATTTCCATCGCTTCTACATAGGTTATTTGTTTTAATGGAAATGCTTTTTTTACTTTTCGGGGATCGGCAGTCATTATTCCATCAACATCAGTCCATATTTGAACTTCTTTGACATCAAGAGCCGCGCCTATTATGGATGCTGTATAGTCCGATCCACTTCTTCCTAGGGTGGTTGTAATGCCATCTTCAGTAGAGGCAATAAATCCTGTGATGCACTGCGTTTTTGTAGATTTTTTAAAATAAGATTTAATCGCTTGGTTCGTCTTTTCAAATTGTACTCTTGCAAATCCAAATTGCTCGTCCGTAATGATGATTTTTCTTGCGTCTACATAATCCGTTTCAATGCCTCTGTCTGTCATTCCAAATGAAATAATTCTAGCTGAAAAACGTTCCCCAAAACTCATTATCAAATCCATTGTTCGCAAGCTTATTTCTCCTAATAAAAATACACCATGTAAAAGTTCTGCCAATAATTTGAATTCATTTTCGATTTCCTTTGTTAGTTCTTTTTTGTGTTTTCCTTTGATTAATTCTTGTATACAATTTTGATGTCTGATTTCTATATTTTTCAATAGTTTCAAATACGCTGTGTTGCCTGCTTCTGATAGTTTGGCCATTTCAATCAGCGAATCTGTTACACCACCCAATGCAGAAACCACCACGCAAATTCTTTTGTTTTTTTGTTTTGATGTATAGATGATTTCAATGATATTTTTAATTCTCACTGCATCCGAAACGGAAGAACCTCCAAATTTTAAAACTTTCATTTTGTTATTTTATTTTTAATGGGAATATTTTGCCAATTAAACTATCCAAGCAAAACTTTTTTTAGTTCTTCATAATCGTTTTCAATTTGTTTTGCCTTTTTTTCTTTTCTCATGCAGTCCATTAAGGTATCAGGTATGGGTATATCAAGATCTAAGGTCTTGTCAA
>CANKSK010000162.1 GCA_947485425.1 Bacteroidota bacterium
AGGTTTTACCAGAAAGTTCGGCAGCAGTGGCTTTGTCTTTTTCTAAATCATCAAGGTATTTAAGAAACAACACCCAAGAGGTTTGTTCAACATAATCTAATTCGCTTCCGCAACCTGCATCTTTATGCAGGATGTCATCAATATTTTTAAAGGTTTGTTCAAACATTATATTATTTTCTTATTGTCAGTTTGTAAAGTTAATATTTTGTTTGCTTCGTTGGCAAAATGTAACACATAAAAAACACATACCGACAAAAACAAGAAAAGGAGGATGAAAAAAAGCGTAGCAACAATTTATTTTCCAGTATCTATTTTTTTGATTGAATTGGGCCTATATCCAGCTGCATGAAAGAAAAATTCCTCACGCCAAAACCTCACTCCAAAAAAATTCGCCTATTGAAAAATCAGCAATGCTTGGTTTGATGGGTAGTGCCAAGTTCTTTTAAATAGAAGTTTTCGTGGCGGAATTGAAAAGGATTGAGGAGTTTGTTTTCGTTGAAAAGCAACGCAAAAAATTTTGTGTTAGGCTTGGAGTCTTGGGCAAGAGGGTCTTGCTCTTGCTCAAAACCCAAACTGATCTGTAGCGAGATCGGGAGTCGAACCCGAGACCTCAGGGTTATGAATCCTGCGCTCTAACCATCTGAGCTACCTCGCCATTGTTGATTTGAAACCCTTTTGCTTCAAATCAGGGCGCAAAGATAGTATATTTTTTTAAACCCATTTATTTATTCATCTTATTTTTTCCAAAAACCCATTTGTTACGCATTATTTTATATATTGCCCTTTCTTTCTAAGTATATCGGCTTAATTTATCGTATTTGAATGCATAAACGCCCATGATGTCGCAAAAAAATGCCCATACCAAACAAAAGTACCAGGTAGAATTCGAATTTCGCTCTTCCCCAAAAATCCTTTACCCCTATATCAGCACCCCCAGCGGCCTCTCTGATTGGTTTGCTGACGATGTTTCCATCAATCCCGATGGGATTTATACGTTTCGCTGGGACAAAACCGAAACGAAAGCAAAAATGATCAGCAAAAAAGACAATAAATACGTGCGCTTTAAATGGATTGACGACACCGAGGAGGCCTATTATTTTGAATTTGAAATCATTCAGGATGACCTCACCGAGGATGTAGCCCTCCTCATCACTGACTTTGCCCATGCCGATGAAGTAAAGGAAAATGAAAGATTATGGCACAATGAAGTGCAAAATCTCATGAAAATACTAGGTTCCTAAGGCTTTATTAAGCCCAAGCAGTCCGCAAAGGTCTCGCAGCCCATAGGAGAAACTTTTTTCCACTCCGCCAAATTGATTTTTCGACTTATTTTCACAAAAGGCCTTGCTGAAAAGACCCCATTTTCTTTCTCCAAGAGGTAACGCTCCAACAATATGTAATTTTCCGGATGATAGGTATACTCCCAAGGGGTTTCATGTATGCAATAGTAATAATCTTTGTTTTGCAAGGTATGCAGGCGCTCCTCCAACTGCAATCGATATCTTTCCAAATATACACCACTCAGCTGAAAACTGAAACTAAAAAAATGCCCCCACAAAAACATGCTTCGAAAAGCAAAAACATCCTCCCCATCAAAAATACGGGGATAGTCTAGGATCAGATAAGGCATGCCCTTGTAGTTTTCCCCTCTGCTGATCTTTTGATGCCTTGAATCGACTAAAAAAGGCATCTGTGAAGAAAAATCCAACGACATACGCGACAAATCCACTGCAAGGGCACCAAAAAGCTCCACAATGCCTGACATGGCCTCCTGTTTGAGACGCACATACGAGAGATCTTCTATCAACTTGAGATGCGCAGCACCCAAAACGCCTTCTTCCATATCAGTTTTTTTTTCAAAAGTACAATTCCTGCCGCTCTTTCAAGCCCTTAAATGACAAAAAGCCGCATAAGGTGATTCAAAGGTACAATTCAGCAAGCGGGATTTGCAATTTTTAAGCTTAGCTCTTTTCATTTCAATTCACTCTCTTATCTTTGTTCAAAATTCAAATAGCCGAGTGAAAAAACTATACAAGCTTGTACTGCTTTCCTATATTGGTCCTTTTATTATGACCTTTTTCATCGCCATCTTTATATTGCTCATGCAATTTTTATGGAAATATATTGATGATCTGGTGGGAAAAGGACTTGCCTGGCATGTGGTGGCAGAGTTGCTACTCTATGCCTCTGCCTCTCTGGTACCTATGGCCTTGCCTTTATCTATCCTGCTTTCTTCAATCATGACTTTCGGCAACATGGCCGAACATTATGAATTGGTGGCCAGCAAGTCAGCAGGCGTTTCACTGCAAAAAATTATGTCGCCCTTGATTGTGGTCATTATCTTCACCTGCATCGGCGCCTTTTTCTTTTCCAACTACGCCCTACCCTATGCCAACCTGAAAATGGGTTCGCTTTTATACGATGTAAGACAGCAGCGCCCTTCCTTTTCAATCAAAGAAGGGGTTTTTTACAATGGTATCGAAGGCTACAGCATCCGTGTGGGGAAAAAGGATCCTGACGGGAAAAACCTCTACCAAATCATGATTTATGAGCACAAAGCCGGCTTTGGAAACACGAAAATAACCCTGGCAAAATCCGGCAAAATGCAGATGTCGGCAGATACCACAACCCTCGTATTCAGCCTTTTTGACGGCTATAGCTATGAAGAAAGAGAGCACCGAAACCCCAAGGGCATCGATACCCATCCCATGCTAAGGATGCATTTCAAGGAACAGGAAGTGCGCCTAGACTTGAGCGGATTTAAACTTTCCAGAACCAATGAAGAGCTTTTTAAAGACAACTACCAAATGCTGAACATTCGACAGCTGTCTGCCGCCAAAGACACCTTGCAGAATCAGTATAAAACCAAAGAAATTGAATTTCTACGCACCCTAGGCCCCTATTTCTATATCCGGCAACATGCACTGCTTTCAGGACCACCACCGATGGCATGGAAGGAAAAAGATTTTATTAAAAACCTAGATGCATTTGACAGGCCCTCGGTTTTGCAAATGGCCACCAATATAGCCAGGAGCGTGCAAACCACCATTAGCGTCCAAAAAGAGGATATGGATTTGCGCCAAAAAACCATTGCCCGCCATGAAATTGAATGGCATCGCAAGTTTACCCTTTCCTTTGCCTGCCTCATCCTTTTTTTCATCGGGGCCCCCTTGGGTGCCATCATTAAAAAAGGCGGACTGGGCATGCCTGTGGTGGTTTCGGTATTGTTTTTTATTGCCTTTCATATTCTTTCCATCACCGGAGAAAAATTTGCCAGAGAAGGCGTTCTGCCTGCCTATATGGGCATGTGGATGGCTTCCGCCATTTTATTGCCCCTGGGAGCCGTGCTAACCTATAAGGCAACCTCCGACTCGGTTTTATTTGACAAGGCCGCTTACCTGAAGTTTTTCAAAAAAATTATCGGCAGAAAATGAAAATACTCCTGCTCTGCAACCGATTACCTTTTCCCGCATCCGATGGCGGCAGCATTGCCATTTCCAATATGGCCTATTCTTTGATTGCCCAAGGACACCAAATCAAAATCCTTGCTTTTAACACCAGCAAGCACCATATCCAACAAAATCAGTTGCCCAAAAAAGTTATCGAAAATTTCAATCCCACCACCGTGGATCTCGACAACTCGGTAAAAATGATAGGGGCTTTGAAATGCTTGATCTCCGGAAAATCATACCATGTAGAAAGATTTATTTCCACAGCTTTTCAAAACAAGCTGCAGGAAATTTTACAGGCAGAAAACTTTGACATCATTCAATTGGAAAGCCTGTATTTGGCGCCCTATGCGCCTGTCATCAGAAAATATTCTTCAGCAACCCTGGTCATGAGAGCCCACAATGCTGAATTTAAAATTTGGGAAAGACTGGCAGAAACCACCCCCTTCGGTCCAAAAAAATGGTACCTGAAAATTTTGGCCCGGCAACTGAAAACCTTTGAGCTGAAAAACCTATCGGCTTATGATGGCATCGTATCCATCACGCCGGAAGACAAAGCCTTGTTTCTTTCCTATGGCTGCAAAACACCCATTCACATTACGCCTATTGGGGTAAACCCTGATGAATACCCACTCAGCCCGGCCCCACAAAAAAATCAAACCCTAAGGTTATTTCATTTGGGGTCTATGGACTGGATGCCCAATTTAGAAGCCATGCAATGGTTTCTTGAAAAGGTGTGGCCGCAGATTTTTCAATCCTTTCCATACATACACCTATACATGGCAGGAAAAAATATGCCGGAATGGATCAAGCAAAAAGAAAACGAACGCTTGCATATTATTGGTGAAG
>CANKSK010000163.1 GCA_947485425.1 Bacteroidota bacterium
CATTCCACAGGGCTGCTTTGGGAATTATTTTTACAGGCAATTGGCTTACAGAACAAACCAATTCAATATTAAAGCCTCATGGACTTTCAGAACAACAGTACAATGTATTAAGAATCTTAAGAGGTCAGCATGGCAAGCCCATCAATATGCTATCTGTTCAAGAACGCATGCTGCATCCAATGAGCAATGCAACCAGGCTTGTTGAAAAACTCAGGGTAAAAGGACTTGTTAAAAGGCATATTTGCGAGGAAAACAGAAGAATGGTGGAAATTTTTATTACAGAAAAAGGCATGAAATTATTAACGGATTTAGATGTTTTGGTAAAAAAAAATGAATCCGCTGTTTTCAAAACAATAACGGAAAGCGAAGCTCTACAAATAGGAAAAATCCTTGACAAAATTCGCGGGTGAAATAAACATTCAAATCATTGTATATACATCAATTAAAAAAAAAGAAACAAAATGAAAACAAAATGGAGTTTAGACAAGTCGCATTCTGAAATCAAATTTAAAGCGAGACATCTCATGATTACGACCGTTTCCGCACAATTTGAAAATTATGCGATGGAAATAGAAACCGAAGGGGACGATTTTACAACAGCCATTGCAAGCTATGTGGCAGATGTCAAAACCATTCAATCGGGCGATGCGCAGCGAAATGGACATTTACTTTCTGACGACTTCTTCAATGCCGAAAAATATCCAGAAATGAAGTTTGTGACCGAAAATATCACCAAAACAGCTGATCAAACATTTGATATCCAAGGACTTTTAACCATCAGAGACGTTAGCAAAAGCATAAGCTTAAGAGCAGAATTGGAAGGAATTGCCAAAGACCCATGGGGCAATATCAAAGCGGCCTTGCATGTTACAGGCAAAATCAATAGAAAAGATTTTGGCTTAAATTTCCATGTTCTTACCGATACAGGAAGTTTATTGGTAAGTGACGAAATAAAGCTAGAGGCAGATATTCAATTTGTAAAGCAATAAGTAAGAAAACAAAAAATGAATCCCGGATATTTTCAATGCCCGGGATTCATTTTAACCAAATAAAAAGCAAAAACAAACAAAATACCATCAATTATAGGCTATACTTTGGGCATAACCACAAACGGATTTTATGCAATCATCTGATGGATCTTCAAGCGAAGCATCTATTGCATTTACGCTCATCATCAACTCATGATAAAGAGCCCCTATTATTGGGTCCTCATCAATTAAATTGCTTATTAAAACCGTTTCTAAGATATCCGTTTCATGGTAAGCAAAACGAATTAAGTCATTTAATGTAGAAATTTCATCCATACGCTATTTTAATTAGAGTTTATACCCTATAAACACATGGATTTTAAAAATATTGCAATCATCCCATTTTACAGCTGAAAATTTATTTTTTTGTCTTCAATCATTTTTCTGAGATTTATCAAGGCATAGCGCATTCTCCCCAAAGCCGTATTGATACTCACGTTGGTCAGTTCAGCGATTTCTTTAAAACTCATATCGGCGAAATGGCGCATAAGCAAAACCTCTTTTTGCTCGAAGGGAAGCTGATTGATTAGCTCTCTGATTTCTGCATGGATCTGCGTTTTGAGCAGCTTATCCTGAGCATTTTCATCATAACTGTGTAAAGTATCGAAAATACTGAATTCCTCCGTTTCTCGAAGCATCGGCATCCGCTTTTCGCGCCTAAAATGATCTATCACCAAATTGTGAGCAATGCGTACCACCCAAGGCAAAAACTTCCCCTCCTCATTATAATTCCCCGAACGCAACGTGTTAATAACCTTTATTAAGGTATCCTGAAAAAGATCCTCAGCAAGTTGCTTGTCTTTGACTAGCAACATGATAGAAGTAAAAATCTTTCGTTTGTGACGATGTATTAGTTGTTCTATTGCCGTTTGATGGCCTAACAGGTACTGATTTACAAGTTCCTGATCACTCATGCTCGTTTTTCGCATTGGACCTCCTCCATTAATATTATTTGTGAAACGAATAATTAAATTAATGTAGAACTTATATCAAATAATCAGCTTCCTTTCTTTTTTAATGATTAAACTTTATGAATTTCCTATACCAAGATGAGTGCACCTAAAAAATATGAACTACCTTTCCTACAAATGTAAGTTTTATTCTAGAAAAATGCAAGTGTTTGAAAAAATTTATTGTGATTTGAAAAAAAAATAAATTTCAACACCAATATGTATATAATACACAATAAATCAAATATTTATATTCAAATATGCATTTTACTTTTCAAAATTAATTAAAAAAAACGTGTGACAGAAGATATTTTCTTCATTTTTGTGACATGAAAGCCATGCATCCAGACCAAATCGACCCCAAAAAATTTATCATCATTAAAAATGCTAAGGTTCATAACCTGAAGAGCCTAACCTTAGCTATTCCCAGAAATAAATTGGTGGTTATCACAGGACTTTCCGGATCAGGAAAATCTTCTCTAGCCTTCGATACCCTATTTGCAGAAGGCCAAAGACGTTATGTAGAAAGCCTTTCGTCTTATGCCCGTCAATTTATTGGCAGAATGAACAAACCCGAAGTTGAAAACATTCGAGGCATTGCTCCTGCTATCGCTATCGAACAAAAAGTAAACACCAAAAATCCAAGATCTACCGTAGGCACTTCTACCGAAATCTATGATTACCTCAAACTTCTATTTGCCAGAATTGGTAAAACCATTTCCCCCACCTCCGGTAAAGAAGTAAAAAAACACCAGGTAGAGCATGTAGTGGATTTTGTAAACCAACTACCAAAAGAAACGCGCATCCATTTGCTGTGCCCCTTGATTCTGCAACATGAAAGAAACTTGCAGGAAGAATTGGGCGTGCTGCTCCAAAAAGGATATTCGAGAATTAGCATCGACGGCCAAATTCTAAAAATACAGGATTTTATCAACGAAAAAACGGCTTTAGCAACAGAGAAAAAAAAGACAAAAAAAAGAGACACCACCCCCTTCATCCTGATTGATAGACTTGAAGTAAATCCCGAAAATGAAGAAAACAATTCAAGACTCGCGGACTCGATTCAAACTGCCTTTTATGAAGGAAATGGAGAACTACTGGTGCAAAGTATTCTGAAAGAAACACAAGAAAGTACCTATTCAGTTTTTACCAATAAATTTGAAGAGGATGGAATGAGTTTTGAAGAACCCAGCGTTCAATTTTTTAGCTTTAACAATCCTTATGGGGCTTGTAAAAACTGTGAAGGCTTTGGAACGGTAATCGGGATTGACCCCGACTTGGTTATTCCAGATAAAAGTTTATCGGTCTACGAAGGTGCTATTGCCTGTTGGAAAGGTGAAAAAATGAGTGAATGGAAAGAGGTTCTTATCAAAAATTCTCTCAAATTTGATTTTCCCATTCACAGGGCTTACCGTGATTTGGATGATGCAGACCGAAAGCTCCTTTGGACCGGCAATGGCTATTTTCAAGGAATAGATGATTTTTTCAATCACCTGGAATCGCAATCCTATAAAATTCAATACCGGGTCATGCTGTCGCGCTTCCGAGGAAGAAAATCTTGTCCCGAATGTCTTGGAACAAGACTCCGAAAGGATGCAACATATGTTAAAGTGGGAGGCAAATCTATAGCTGAAATTGTACTGATGCCCATCAAACAGTGTATCCCTTTTTTTGAAAACCTCAAACTATCGGCTCATGATAGCCAAATAGCCAAACGCATCCTCATTGAAATCAATAGCCGACTAAAATTTCTTTCCGAAGTGGGACTTGGGTATTTAACACTCAATCGCTTATCTAATTCCTTATCCGGTGGAGAGTCGCAACGAATCAATCTAGCCACTTCACTTGGAAGTAGCCTTGTAGGATCCATGTATATCCTTGACGAACCCAGTATAGGATTACATCCCAGAGACACTGGATTGCTCACCGGAGTATTAAGGGCCTTGCAAAAGCTTGGCAACACCGTCATTGTGGTAGAACACGAAGAAGAAATTATGCGTGAAGCCGATGAGTTAATTGATATTGGACCATTGGCCGGTATACATGGTGGAGAATTGGTCTTTCAAGGCAGTTATAATGAAATACTCAAAGACAAAAATAGCCTAACCGGAAAATATCTCTCCGGAAAACAAGGTATTCCGATCCCTTCAAAAAGGAGAAAATGGAGAAATTTTATTGAAGTAAATGGCATTTCAGAAAATAACTTAAAAAATCTGGATATAAAATTTCCGCTTGAAATTATGACCGTGGTTACCGGAGTTAGCGGCTCAGGCAAAACTTCATTGGTAAAAAAGGTGCTATACCCCGCGCTAAAAAAAA
>CANKSK010000164.1 GCA_947485425.1 Bacteroidota bacterium
AAAGGATATCAGCGCAACGCTTAAAAATCGAAGGGTGGCCATAGCCTTTTTGACAAGGGGTTTGGTTTCTGCCAAACTGGAATCCTTCCGATAAAAAATATAGGCATAGGCAGCCCCAAGCAAGATACTAAAGATGCCAAGCCATATCGGCCATTCGGTAATTAATTCCATATTTCGATTTTCTGGTTACAATACACTCAAATTTCTGTTAGGTTAGCATGCCCCCACAAACGGATATCACCTGACCGGTAATGTAGGAGGATAAATCAGAGGCTAAAAATAATGCCGTATTGGCAACATCTTCCGTGCTGCCGGCCCTTTTCAAGGGAATGCTGTCAGCCCACTGTTTTACCACCTCTTGATTTAAGGTGGCAGTCATTTCTGTTTCAATAAAACCCGGTGCGATGACATTGCAACGGATATTTCTTGAGCCCAATTCCAAGGCCATCGATTTGGAAAACCCAATAATACCCGCCTTGGAGGCCGCATAATTGGCTTGTCCTGCATTTCCTCTAACGCCAACTATCGAACCGATATTGATGATGGAACCGCTTCTTTGTTTTAGCATTTGTCGCTGCAGTGCCTTTGTTACATTGAAAACAGATTTTAAATTGGTGTTGATCACCGCATCCCATTGTTCTTCGGTCATGCGCATCATCAAGCCATCTTTGGTAATCCCTGCATTGTTGACCACTACATCCAATTTGCCAAACTCTTCTACCACCGCCTGCACAAGGGCCTCTGCGGCCTTGAAATCAGAGGCATCAGATTTGTAGCCCTTGATTTTTCCGCCATATTGGCTCAGCTCTGTTTCCAACTCCTTCGCTTGCGCTTCAGAAGACAAATAGGTGAAGGCTACATCACAACCTTCTTGGGCAAATTTGATGGCAATGCCCCTGCCAATTCCTTTGGATGCCCCTGTTACCAAGGCTACCTTGCTTTTTAATAATTTATCCAATGTGTATTTTTTTATGGGTTTTCAATTTATAAGACCACAAATATAGATTATTTAAAATTTTTATTTAAATTTGTGCGTAAATGCATCCAATTTATGTTTAAAAAACTCTACCTGCTTCTGGCATTTGTATTTGCCTTCCAGTATTTTGCCTTTTCTCAAAGAAGCAAAGAGTTCGGTTTGCGCTTTTCTGCCAACTCTCCTTGGTTGATTAACCAAAATCTCTATAGTGATGATGGCATTGATTATGGCTTCAGTTATGGATATTCTGCCGGTTTAAAAGCCGGTATTGATGTGTACTATGAATTTGGTGTGAATGCTGAAATCCTATTCACCCATTATGCCTCTGCTTTTTATGAAAATAAAGTGGATCCCCATTGGAGTCGATCTTTTTCTCTCAATTATTTAGAAATGCCTATCATGCTCAGGTATAAAGAAGATAAATTTTATTTTGAAGCGGGTCCTCAATTGGGATTTTTACTCAATGCACAGAGCGTTCAAACCCATTTAGGCGATAAGGATGAAATTCGTTCAGATAAAATCCTTTACAATCCGCTTAACTATGCCCTTGTTTTGGGTTCCGGATTTATGGTTTATGAGCACGAACACTACAATATATTTTTGGGCGGAAGAATGTCTTATGGATTCAATAATGTTTTCAATGAAGACAATATAAATCCCACAAAGGTTTACTATCCCTATTCCATTTTCCCCAATTATCCGCTTTCCTATAATCCTGATTATGCTGTTCAAAATTTACCGGTGCATACCTTTTATGTTGGATTTTGTGCCGAATTAAGTTGGGGTAACATCCGCCACCGTTAGTTTAGAGCGGATTAATTCAGAATGATTTTTAAATTTCTTCTGTTGATCACTTCATCAAAACATTCAATGATCACCTCTAAGATCGTAAAAAGCATCAGCTGTGTTGCGTCATCTATATCTTCTTCCTCCTCTACATCATCAATTTGACCGCTGATAAATTCAAGTAAATTCGGCTGAGGGGCTTGGGCCAAAATATTTTCTTGCGAAATTGAATTTTCATCTTCGGCTTCCAATAATCCATCCAGACGATCCATCTTTTTGGCCTCAATGCCATAGATAATATCTGAGGTAATTTCAGGTATACTTTTCGCCTCCAACAAAAAGGATTGCCAAATAATCAAACTGATTTGCAAAAGAACATCTTTGTAGTTTTCTACATCCAACTCTGCAGACATCGCAAAAATATATCCCAATATCAAGGGTTGTTCATTGGAAAATCGCTCAAACAATTGTTGCAATTCCTCTTCCGATGTTTGGTTGAATATCTCAAATGCTGCATCAATACTTTCATCGCTTACAACAATCATCATCATGTTTTTTTATATTATGTACAAATATAGTTTTTTTATCATCAGGAAAAAAATATAGCATTTCTGCATGCATAGAGTAATTCTTTTCCTTGCTTGCCTATAAAACGCATTCCATTGCGTTTAACTGCTCATCTCAAAACGGGAAATTCTTTTGCTTGTATAGCCGACGTTTACATGGACTTTAACTCGGATACCAGTTTGGTCAAAACAGACTTGGCATCTCCGAAAAGCATACTGCTCTTGGGGTTATAAAAAAGTTCATTGTCAATACCTGCATATCCGGCATTCATACTTCTTTTGTTGATGATGATGTGATGCGCATTTTCAACATCTAAAATAGGCATACCATAGATAGGAGAGGAGGGATCATTTTTCGCCGCCGGATTCACCACATCATTCGCACCCACTACCAAAACAACATCTGTTGTTGCAAACTCCGGATTCACTTCTTCCATTTCTGCAAGTTTTTCATAGGGAACATTGGATTCTGCCAAAAGAACATTCATATGTCCGGGCATCCTTCCGGCTACCGGATGAATGGCATACTTCACTTCAACGCCTCTTTCTTCGAGCAAGGTTTCCAATTCATGCACCACATGCTGTGCCTGGGCTACCGCAAGCCCATATCCGGGAACGATAATCACCTTTTTGGAATAGTTCATCAATACCGCTGTATCGCTTACCGAGATATCTTTCATAGTGCCTCCGCTGCTGGATTTTTCAACGGCATTGCCCGCCCCAAAGGCCCCGAAAATTACCTGGTGCAAGGGGCGATTCATCGCTTTACACATCACCAAGGTCAGGATGGTGCCTGCAGAGCCTACCAAGATGCCTCCTGTAAGCATCACCTGATTGTGATATAAAAATCCACCACTTGCCGCTGCCAAGCCTGTGAACGAATTGAGCAGGGATATAACCACAGGCATATCTGCACCCCCGATGGGTAAGACAAACATAATTCCATAAACCAATGACAAGGCAAAAATGGTATATACCATGATGCTGCTCTCTTGCGGAATAAATGCCGTATATCCGGCAAGGCCTATGAGTCCTGCCAGAAAAATATTGTTAATCAAATTGTAAGAGGGCAAACGATAGGAGCTGCCCAAAGAGCCATTCAGTTTGGCAAAGGCAATCATACTGCCGGCAAAGGATACACTGCCAATCACCAAGCCAATCATGATGGTAATCAATATCAAGGTATGTCCTCCTTGGATATGGTGTGGATATTCAAGCAAGGATATCAAAGCCGCACAAGCCCCGCCCATTCCGTTGAAAAGAGATACCATTTCGGGCATCGAGGTCATCTTAACTTTTTTAGCGGAAATCCAACCGATGATGGAGCCCAAGGCAATGGCAGAAAAAATACAGATGTAAATCACTGGTGCAATGCTACCATTACTACTTTCAGGATTTTTGTAAAATAACAAGGTGCCCGCTATCGCTATGGTCATACCCATGGCGGCGATTAAGTTTCCTTTTCTTGCCGAATCAGGATTTCCCAACAATTTGAGTCCGGCAACAAAGGTTACCGAAGCAACTAAGTAAATGATATCTAAGAGGTAATTTTCAAACATTTTTTCGGTGAATAGGGGTGCGCAAAATTATTTTTTTGGTTTCTTTTTAAACATCTCAAGCATTCGGTCTGTAACCACAAAACCGCCTACCACATTCAGTGTGCCGAGCACTACCGCTAAAAAACCCAAAACCAATGCTATTGTATTGTCGGCACTGGAATTCATCATCACGATAATGGCTCCAATAATAACAACACCATGGATGGCATTTGCCCCTGACATCAGTGGGGTATGCAATACCGATGGAACTTTTCCAATCACTTCTACGCCCACAAAAATGGAGAGTACAAGGATGTACAGCATTTGGATGTGTGCGCCTAAAAAATGAACCAATTCTTGTATCATAACGATGCTTTTTCTAAGGTTTTAAGGGAAGGGTGAACAATCTCACCTTGATGGGTTATT
>CANKSK010000165.1 GCA_947485425.1 Bacteroidota bacterium
ATTTTATTTGCTTTCCTGATTGGTTCTTGAGTCCGCTTTTTTCAATGATATCTTCAGAAGTAAGGCCATTTATAAAACCCTTAAAACGCGATTGGAAAATTACCGCTTCTGCAAAACTAAACTCTTCAATAAGCTCCAAATAAGGTGCACTATATGATATATATTTATATATATGCTCCTGCCCTATTTGATGCTCCTCAGATTCATATACAATCTTACCATCAGATTGAACCATACTGCCGGCTAAAATCTGAATAAGTGTCGATTTCCCTGAACCATTGTGACCAAGAATGGCACAAGAGGTATCTCTTAAAAACTCAGTTTGTAAATTTCTGAAAATCCAATCCCTGTTATAGCGCTTGCCAAGGTTGTGGCAAATTATTTTATCTATAATTTTCAAGAAAAAATAACTAAAAAACTACCTTTCATTATTATAACCCCGCATGATGCCACGAGATGAACTACGAATAAAACTGATAATCTCATCTCTTTCCTTTGAAGGTGAAATTTCCATTTCCAAAATGGTTAATGCCTTGGAATGATTATACTTTTTCAAATAAAGAATCCTGTATATCTCCTGAATCTCCATGATTTTTTCATTGGCAAATCCACGTCTTCTTAAGCCCACTGAATTAATCCCTACATAAGACAATGGCTCACGAGCAGCCTTCGTATAAGGAGGAACATCCTTGCGTATCAATGAACCTCCTGATATCATCACATGCGAACCAATGTGAACAAACTGATGCACAGCAGAAAGCCCTCCAATAATTGCAAAATCATCTACATCAATGTGTCCGGCAAGCGTTACTCCATTTGCCAATATACAATGATCTCCAATGATACAATCATGTGCAACATGCACATACGCCATCAACAAACACTCTCTGCCAACCACCGTCTTACCCAATGCCTTGGTACCTTTATTTATCGTCACAAATTCACGAATAACGGTATTGTCGCCAATCTCTGCTGTCGTTTTTTCCCCTGCATACTTCAAATCTTGAGGTACGGCAGATATAACCGCACCCGGAAATATTTGACAGTTTTTTCCAATACGGGCTCCATCCATGATGGTTACATTGGATCCGATCCAACATCCATCTCCAATCACCACATCTCCGTAAATGGTAACAAATGGGTCTATTTTTACTCGCTCTCCGATCCTGGCATCAGGATGTATAGATGCTAATGGTTGAATTGACATTTTAATTTTTTTTGACTATTTGAGCCATCATTTCTGCTTCCATCACCACTTTATCCCCTACATAAGCTTCTCCCCTCATATGACATATTCCTCGACGAATAGGTGATACCAATTCTAAACGAAAAACCAATGTATCGCCTGGAATAACCTTCTGCTTAAACTTCGCATGTTCTATTTTCAAGAAATAAGTCCAGTAATTCTCTGGATCAGGAACGGTATTCAATACAAGTATCCCTCCGGTTTGAGCCATCGCCTCTACCTGCAAAACACCCGGCATTACTGGATTTCCAGGGAAATGCCCCTGAAAAAACCACTCGTTCATGGTCACATTTTTTACCCCAACAACATGTGTTGGACTCAACTCTATGATCTTGTCTATCAAAAGAAAAGGATGACGATGTGGTAAAAATTGTGATATTTTATTAATATCAAATAAAGGCGGTTTGTTTAAATCAAAATATCCATTCGCACTTTTCTGATTTTCAGCTTTGATCAATTGCTTGATTTTTTTAGCAAATGCCACATTCGAACTATGACCTGGCCTTGCGGCCAAAATATGCGCCTTTATTGGCATTCCCGCCAATGCCAAATCTCCAACAATATCTAGTAACTTATGTCGCGCAGGCTCGTTTTGATAACGCAATTGTAAATTATTTAAAATACCCTCCTTTTGCATTTCAATTTTGGGCTTATTAAAAAGCTTTGCCAAATGCTCCAACTCCTCATTTTGTATCTCTCGATCAACCACCACTATGGCATTATTCAAATCGCCGCCTTTTATCAGATTATGCGCCAATAATTGCTCCAATTCATGCAAAAAACAAAAGGTCCTGCATGATGCAATTTCTGACTTAAAATCTCTAATGTGATTTAACGTTGCATGCTGAGTTCCCAATACAGGTGAATTATAATCTACCATCACCGTAATTCGAAACTCCTTACTGGGAACCGCTAACATTTCTACCTTCTTGTCATCATCTAAAAAACTCACGTTCGACTTCAACTCAAAATAAACCCGTTCCGCATTCTGCTCCTCAATACCTACGCCAAGAAGCGCTTCGATAAATGGCATCGAACTGCCATCCATAATGGGCGTCTCAGGACCATCAAGTTCTATCAAAACATTATCAATCTCTAATCCCGCTAAAGCAGCAAGTGTATGCTCAATTGTGCTAACAGTACACCCATTTTTCCCTATTGTCGTACCTCTTGAAACATCAACTACCAAATCCGCATCCGCCTCAATAATTGGACGATCCGGATAATCTATTCGCTGAAATTTATAACCATGATTTTCAGGAGCTGGCCTGAAGGTAAGATTCACATTTTCACCAGTATGTAGCCCTACTCCTGATATGGTAACAGGGGCCTTAATCGTGCATTGTTTGATGCTCATTCGTTAATAGAAGTTTGTTTTATGTCTTGTAAAGCCTGCTCCAATTCTGCAATTCGCTTTTCCAATTGTGGCAGTTTCCTAAAAAGAACATATGTTCTCTTATAATCACCAACTCCAAAAGCCGGTGAACCCTGCACAATTTCGCCCTCTTTCAGGATACTCGAACCCACTCCCGATTGCGCAGCAATCTTTACTTTATCTGCAATTAAAATATGTCCTACAATGCCTACCTGCCCTCCTATCATGCAGTCTCGGCCAATTTTCGTTGACCCTGCTATGCCTGTTTGTGCTGCAATAACTGTATTTTCACCAATCTCTACATTATGTGCGATCTGAATATGGTTGTCAAGCTTTACCCCTTTACGGATAATCGTTGAACCCAATGTCGCTCTGTCAATAGTTGTATTTGCCCCTATCTCCACATAATCCTCTATAACCACATTTCCAATCTGTGCAACCTTCTTATAGGTCGTATCTTTCTGGGGCGCAAATCCAAATCCATCTGCACCGATAATTACCCCTGCATGCAAGGTGCATTCTACTCCAATCTCACAATCTGAATAAATTTTTACCCCAGGAAAAAGAGTGGTACCATCCTTTATAATCGAATTATCACCAACATATACGTTGGGATAAATTTTTACCCCGTTGCCCAATTGAACATGACTACCAATATAGGCAAAAGAACCTATATACACATTCTCCCCAATTTTTGCGGACGGTGAAACATACGAAAACTTCTCTATCCCTGATTTATCACGCTGTATGCGGTTATAAATCTCCAAAAGCTGCGCAAAACTCTGATAAGGCTCTGCCACTTTTATGATGGTTGGCTTTATCCCTTGTTCTGGAACAAAATCATTCCCTACAATCACTATAGATGCCTGTGTTTCATATATATAGGAAGTATATTTCGGATTCGCCAGAAAACTCAACGAGCCCGGAAAACCTTCCTCTATCTTCGCCAACTTACTTACCTTGACCCCAGGATCTCCAATAAGTTCGCCGCCAAGCAATTGACATATTTGCAGTGCAGAGAATTCCATGATTTTATTAAAATAGATGCAAAGTTACAAATAAACTTTTTTTATTAAGCTATATTTAATTTCAATTGGCCATAAAACACAAGAAATGTTTCCTGACAGGGGTTGACAATACCGAAATATTTAACTGATCTGAGGCCTCCGCAATATCCCGAACACTCCCATCTCTATATAAAATATTAATCTTATCGATTTGAGAATTGTATGCGTTATTCTCAATAATACCCGTAAAAACGAAATAAGCAGCATCTTGTTGTGTAAAGCCATGCTTCTTTTTTATGTTTTCCAGATGCGCTTCGACTTCACTTTCATGAAAAGGTTTATCCTCTAACCTGATTTTATAAAGTTTTCTTTCTATCAAATGGCTAGAAAGCAGAGAAAGTACAGGATCTCTATGATACTTCCATATTTTCAACGAAGCAAAAATATCAAAATCATCCAGTTCAGCATAAGCTGCCAAAACCCTTTCATCCTGATCAAAATCCTGAGCCACAATCCTTCCTTCTAAAAAAATACGCAATGCAGGGGTTGCATATATTTCTTCGCCGGCATTTACCAGTTCTTTTGCCCTATTTAAAATTTTAATTAGCAATTGCTCTGCCGAAATTACCGTTTTGTGCAAATATACCTGCCAATACATCAAA
>CANKSK010000166.1 GCA_947485425.1 Bacteroidota bacterium
AATTCAGGTCATCACTTCATCCGCAACGCCATCACCAATTCCTCCTTCATGCTCAGGAACCTCTTTTGATGATGATGTTTGGTATTCTTTTACAGCCAATGATACCGCATTTACCGTAAAAGCTTCGAACTTTTCTGTAGGTATTATAGGGCTTGGCATGGTATTATATGCAGATTCATGCAATGGCACACAATCCGTTGAATGTACAACACAGGCCACCAACAACCTTCAGATTTTCCATCAGCTTATCAAAGGCAAAAAATATTTTCTACGCACATTCACAACCGGTATAACAGCAAAAGGCACCTATGACATCTGCACCTTTTTTGGTTGGCCTACACCACCAGCCAATGACAATTGTGCGAATGCCATTCCACTATCAGCAACAAACACTTGCAACTCCGTTATAGGCAATACCTATGCTGCAACGCCTTCCATTGCACCTATGATCTGCAGTGGCTCGACAAGCCCTACGGCCAATGATGTTTGGTATTCTTTTGTGGCTGCCACTTCCTTTCAAAACATCAAAGTAACTGGCTCTTCTGAGTTTGATGCAGTTGTATTGCTCTATGACAGCTGTGGCGGCAACCTTTTGGATTGCGCCGATCACACCCTCAAAGGAGACACAGAAAATGTAAGAGCAAAGGGTTTGGTACCGGGTAAAAAATATGCGGTTCGAGTTTATGCGTATGGAAGCATAGAACCTGCCACCACCACTTTTGATATTTGCATTTACACACCGCCTTCACCGCCATCCAATGATGAATGTAACGGAGCCATATCCATCACCCCCGCCTCGAGCGGAGCCAATTGCAACTATACACTCGTAAATACAAACTCAGCAACCAAATCATTACCGGTTCCTTCTTGCTCATCAAATTCAATTGATGATGATGTATGGTATACTTTTGTGGCCAACGATTCATCTATAACGGCAAAAGCCCAAAATCTTTCTACAGGCCTTACAGGAGTAGGCTTTGTTCTCTACAGTGATTCATGCAAAGGAAAACAATCTGCAGAATGTACTTCTTTAGCCGTAAACAATGAACTTACCTTTAAAAATCTGATTCCCGGAAATACTTACTTCCTCAGGACCTTTACCAATGGCATAAGCAATATGGGAACCTATGATCTATGCGTATTTAAAGGAGCAGCGACCCCTCCGACAAACGACGATTGCAGTAGCGCAAAAAATTTAACGATTGGGGCATCCTGCAATCCTACCTCAGGAACACTTGCAGGGGCAACAGAATCAATGCCCGCGGATTCATGCAGTGGCTCTTCCAAAAGCAAAACAGCAAACGATGTGTGGTATAGCTTTACACCTTCAGCAGCCAATATCAGTATAGAGGTGAGTGGGGCAGGAAATTTCAACCCTGTGATACTCCTTTATGACGCATGCGGCGGAAATATTGTATACTGCTCAGATGCAAACAGCACGAATGCAGAAAAATTAATTGTAAAAAATCTGTCCATAGGTAAAAAATATTTTATTAGGGTATACCATAATGGCTCAACATCAGCAAGCAATAGCACTTTTAGCATATGTGTCTATTTGACACCTCCTGCTCCTGTAAATGATGAATGCAATGCTGCCATTAATCTTTCGGTTGGTGTTACCTGTAGCCCAATAAGTGGTGATGTAAAATATGCTACACCCTCTATTCAAGCAAGTGTATGTAACAGCTTTACCAGTCCTACGGCCTATGATTTGTGGTATTCTTTCACAGCTGCCAATGTAAAACAAACCATAGAGGTTGCAGGCTCAGCCTCTTTTGATGCCGTAATCATCCTTTACGATAGTTGCGGAGGCAACATAATCGATTGTTCTGACCAAGTTTTGGGAGGTGGAAAAACCGAGAAATTATTGGCAAAGGGACTACAGATTGGCAAAAAATATATGGTGCGTGTCTATCCATATGCCAATAGCATACCAGCAACCACTACTTTCAGCTTCTGTGTCTATAATACACCAACTGCACCCCTAAATGATGAATGCAGTGGTGCCATTCAGATTACGCAAGCAACAAATTTCAGTAATTGCAGCTATACAACAGTAAGTACTATTGATGCATTAAAATCAATACCCATTCCGGTATGTGCAAGCACCTCTGCGGATGATGATGTTTGGTACACTTTTACAGCAATTGATACCGTGGTAAATGTAAGATCTCAGAATCTTTCCAGCGGAATTACAGGAGTTGGCTATACCCTATATAAGAGCAGCTGCGTAGGAACCTCACCGGGATGCATCGCACTGGCGCCACAAAATCTGTATCGTTTTCACGGCATCACCATCGGAGCAACCTATTATTTGAGAACCTTTACCGATGGCAATACAAAAACGGGCACTTACGATATGTGCGTGTATGGAGGCAAAGCGCTTCTGAATGATGAATGCAATAATGCCATGGTTTTAAATGTGGATACTTCCTGTAAGCCCATCATTGGATATGCAGCTTTGGCTACTCAATCTCTACCTGCGGATAGTTGCAACCCGGCAAACACAGGCTCTGTGGCGAAAGACCTCTGGTATACATTTACCGCCACCACACCCAATATAAACATCAAGGTGGCCGGCACCATCGGCTTCAATGCCCATTTACAATTATTAGATGGCTGCAATGGAAATGTATTATACTGCGCCGATTCAACCTTAATCGCAGGCATTGAAATGATCAGGGCAAGAGGTCTAACGATCGGTCACACCTATTTGATTCGCATCTATAATTACGCACCGCCTGCAAACACCAGCAATATATTTACCCTATGCATTTATTCAGTCGTTACGCCCGGCATTCAAAACATAACCAATCATGACAATTTGATCATCTATCCAAACCCGGCACATGCTGAAATGCATATCAAGTTAAAAAGCCAGGATGCGGGAACCATCGAAATTCGTTTCTATAATCTAAGTGGACAATTGATCTATCAAAATAAATCCATCAAAACAGGAGCTGAATACGATAGCAAAATAAATACCTATGATTATCCCAAAGGAATTTACCTCTTGCAAATCATTTCCGAAAAATGGGTAGACAACAGAAAAGTTATTCTCGAATAAATAAAGACAAAAGTGTATAATCGAAAGAACATACACGTACATATACTATAAAATTTTATGCAGGTACATTTTATTGCCATAGGCGGAAGCGCTATGCACAATTTAGCCATTGCGATGAGCAGGCAAGGCATACAGATTACAGGCTCTGATGATGAAATCAGGGAACCTTCAAAAAGCCGATTAGAAAAAGAAGGCATTCTCCCACCCAATTGGGGATGGTTTCCGGATAAAATCCATGCCAAACTTGATGCCGTTGTTCTGGGCATGCATGCCAGAGCAGATAATCCTGAACTTCTAAAAGCTCGCGAACTGAACATCAAAATATACTCATACCCTGAATATATTTATGAGCAATCCAAAAACAAGTTGCGGGTGGTTATTGGCGGCAGTCATGGCAAAACCAGCATCACCTCGATGATTCTTCATGTCCTAAAAAACCAAGGTATCAACTGTGATTACATGGTAGGTGCGCAACTTGAGGGCTTTGATACCATGGTAAAATTAACAGCCGAAGCCCAGATTATCATTTTGGAAGGCGATGAGTATCTCTCCTCTCCGATTGACCGCAGACCAAAATTTCATTTGTATCAGGCAGATATTGGACTCATTAGCGGAATTGCTTGGGATCATATCAATGTTTTTCCCACCTTTGAAAACTATGTAGAACAGTTCAAAATCTTTGCAGAAAAGATACCACAAAATGGAACCCTAATCTATTGCGGTGAAGACGAAGAAGTAGTAAATGTGGCCACATCCACTGGCGTTCATTGCACGAAAGAAGCTTATCAAATGCCTCCCATTCAGATCATGCATGGAAAAAATATGGTTACTTTCCATAACCAAGATTTCCCACTGCATATTTTCGGAGAACATAACATGCTGAACATGGAAGGGGCAGGAAAAGTATGCATGAAACTTGGGGTAAGCAGGGAAAATTTTTTACAAGCCATGACATCCTTCAAAGGTGCATCCGGAAGATTGGAGCTTGTCGATGAAAAAGCATCTGTTTCAATATACAGGGATTTTGCACATTCCCCATCCAAGCTAAAAGCAACAACTGCGGCTGTTAAAAAACAATTTCCAGAAAGAGAACTCGTGGCCTGCATGGAACTGCATACGTTCAGCAGTCTGAATGAAAACTTTTTAAACGAATATCAGCATTCGATGCAACAAGCCGATACAGCAATGGTTTACTACAATCCACAAACCATTGCACATAAA
>CANKSK010000167.1 GCA_947485425.1 Bacteroidota bacterium
ATTCCTACATCAAAAAAAATTAATAATAAAAACTTAAAATAAAACAATCATGGTTGAAGTAAGACCCGATGAAGTTTCTGCTATCCTTAGGCAGCAACTTTCAGGATTAAAAACAGAGGCGGAACAAGAAGAAATTGGAACCGTCCTACAGGTTGGTGATGGTATCGCGAGGATTTTCGGATTGACAAAAGTACAATCAGGGGAATTGATCGAATTTCAAAATGGTTTAAAAGGTATTGTCCTCAATCTTGAAGAAGATAATGTGGGTGCCGTTTTGTTGGGTTCCTCCACTGAAATTAAAGAAGGGGATATCGCCAAAAGAACTGGAAAAATTGCCTCTATCCATGTGGGTGAAGGAATGCTCGGAAGGGTTATCGATACATTAGGAAATCCTATTGACGGAAAAGGTCCTATTGTTGGAGATACCTACGAAATGCCACTAGAAAGAAAAGCACCTGGTGTTGTTTTTCGTCAGCCCGTAAATGAGCCGCTGCAAACTGGAATTAAAGCGATTGACTCCATGATTCCAATTGGTCGTGGACAAAGAGAATTGATTATTGGTGACCGCCAAACTGGTAAAACGGCTGTGGCTATTGATACCATTATCAATCAAAGAGAATTTTATGAAAAAGGACAACCTGTTTTCTGTATTTATGTTGCCATAGGCCAAAAAGGTTCTACCGTTGCCAATATCCAAAAGGTATTGGAAGAAAGCGGTGCAATGGCGTATACCGTTATTGTGTTGGCATCGGCATCTGATTCTGCTCCTATGCAGTTCTTTGCTCCCTTGGCAGGTGCTGCCATCGGTGAGTTTTTCAGAGATACAGGTCGCCCTGCATTGATTGTATATGATGATCTTTCTAAACAAGCGGTTGCCTATCGTGAAGTATCTCTGTTGTTGCGTCGTCCGCCGGGCCGTGAGGCCTATCCTGGAGATATTTTCTATCTGCACTCCCGTTTGCTAGAAAGGGCAGCTAAAGTAATCGCTTCCGATGAAATCGCTGCTAAAATGAACGACCTTCCTGAGTCTATCAGGCCTTTGGTTAAAGGTGGTGGTTCGTTAACAGCCCTTCCTATCATTGAAACACAGGCAGGTGACGTTTCGGCATATATTCCTACCAACGTAATTTCGATTACCGATGGTCAGATCTTCCTTGAATCAGGCCTTTTCAACGCAGGTATCCGTCCGGCTATCAACGTGGGTATCTCTGTATCTAGGGTGGGTGGAAATGCCCAAATCAAATCGATGAAAAAAGTTGCCGGTACCCTTAAATTGGATCAAGCCCAATATAGAGAATTAGAAGCCTTCTCTAAATTTGGTTCCGATTTAGATGCCGCTACCAAATCTGTAATCGATAAAGGTTCTAGAAATGTGGAAATATTGAAACAAGGTCAATACGCACCTTTTTCAGTTGAAAAACAAATTGCCATCATTTATTGTGGAACTAAAAATTTATTGAAAGACGTTAATATCAAGAAAGTAAAAGATTTTGAAGAGGAATACCTAAGCATTCTTGACGCTCAGCACAAGGATGTTTTAAATAATCTTCGTGATGGTAAATTGACGGATGAAGTAATCCAGGTTCTTGAAAAATTGGCAGCAGATCTTTCTCCCAAATATAAATAATCATACTGCTATCTAATAGAGAAGTAATTCAATGGGAAGTTTAAAAGAAGTAAGAAACAGAATAACCTCTGTAGGGTCAACCCAGCAGATCACAAAAGCCATGAAGATGGTTTCTGCATCAAAGCTCAGAAGAGCGCAAGATCATATTGTGCAGATGCGGCCTTTTGCCAATAAATTGAAAGAAATTCTTGAAAACCTTTCTTCAAGTATTGGCAGTGCAGAAGGTGGGGCGTATGCAAAAGTTCGTCCTGCCAATAAAATTTTATTGGTGGCTTTTACTTCAAACCGTGGATTGTGTGGTGCATTTAATTCAAATGTCATTCGTTCCATTGTGCGATTGATGCATGGAAAATATGAAGAACAAAACAAAGCAGGAAATGTAAAGATTTACTGCGTTGGTAAAAAAGCTTCTGATTATTTTTCTAAAACCTCTGCCTATATTGGAAATAGCAATGACCTAATCAATACCTCTGATTTTGATGCCTTGGCTGCTTTGGCTGAGAACATCATGAAAGAGTTTACCAAAGGAGAATATGATCGGGTTGAAATTGTATATAACCAATTTAAAAATGCTGCGGTTCAAAATGTGACTACCGAGCAATTTCTGCCCATTCAGCCGGCTGTTGTAGAGGTGAAAGCCAAAATGGTTCAGGAGTATATTTTTGAGCCATCCCAATCAGAAATCGTTCTGGAATTAATTCCAAAGTCTTTGAAAATTCAGCTTTACAAAGCTTTGCTTGATTCAATAGCCTCTGAGCATGGTGCACGGATGACTTCTATGAGCAAAGCAACTGATAACGCTCAGGAATTGCTGAAACAATTAAAATTGTCTTATAACAAAGCAAGGCAAGCTTCGATTACCGCAGAAATTCTTGAAATTGTTGGCGGTGCCAACGCACTAGGGGCTTAAAATTCTCTGGAAAATTTAAAAATAAAAAAGCCCTTATCCAGTAAGGGCTTTTTTATTTCATTCAAAATGGGCATCTTTGATAGATTCATAGTAAGAATGTATTTATAAATCGATATGAAATTGGGCCTCAAAGAACATAGGAGATATTTGCTTTTATTTAGTTGTGCCATTTTATTGGTTTTTTCGACGCTCGCAATTGACTTTTTTTTCCAATTCAAAAGACCCGCCTTTTCAACGAGAGTTTTATCCTTTGAGACCAATTTGCACAATCTTGAAAAAGAAGCCTCTTCTTCTCTTGAAGATATTCAAGTTAAACATCGAATGAGTAAAAAATTTTCTATGGATATTTTTAATCCATCCATTCAAAAAAAAGGGCTTACTTTTTTAATATATTTTAATGACAGCTTAATCAGATGGAGTGATAATCAAGCCGCATACGATGATATTCACAAACAAAATATTCCTGAAAATAAACTTTTAAAGCTTAAAAACGGATGGTATGAAGTACTGCAGAAGAAAGAAAAAGAATATACTTTTTATGCACTGATTTTGATAAAATCTGAATATTATATTCAGAATACATATCTGCAAAACTATATCAATCCGGCTCTTGGCGTTTTTTTACAAGATGAAATTTCTTTTTCAGAAAAACAGGAAAAGTTTCCTGTCCACGATTCTCACAATCATTTTCTTTTCTCTTTAGAGCGAATCAAAGATGTTGAATTTCATCTGCAGGATACCATTTTATTGATCCTGTATTTGCTTTCAATGGTATTGATTTGCATAGGGATTCATCAGTTTTTAGTGGAGCAATTTAAACGCCCCGGAAAATTAAAATACTTATTGTTGCTTATTTTGCCTGCATTAAAAAGTATTTGTGGCTTTTATAAAATTCCCAAAGCGCTTTATGAACTGGATTTGTTTGGCCCGCAACAATATGCAAGTTCATTCTGGCTGAATTCATTGGGCGATTTTTTAATCAATACCTTGCTTTTTGTGTACCTTTTTCGTTTTGTATATAAAGTGTTTTTAAATGCAAAAAATAAGAATTCAAATCATAAAAATATTTTCTTGTACGATATTCTTATTGTTTTGCTGTTTGTCTTTATTTTCTTTTTTTCTGCGGGAATAAACTACCTGCTTTCAGGAATGATCATCAACTCAAAAATTAATTTTGATGTAAATAATATTTTTGATTTAAATATCTATAGCTATATCGGATTCTTGATTACCGGGGCTTTATTGTATGTCTTTTATCTGTTTACCGATGGCGTAATTTTATATGTTCATTCCTCAGGACGCAGCTATTCTACTCGCATCATTTTGTTTCTATTGGCTGTGGCTTTCTTTGGTTCTATCATTCTATATTTTCCGGATTTTGAATTGTTCAAGGAATATGATTTTGATACCTTCCTATTGGCTTTGGCATTAATTTTTTTAATTCAATTTGTAAGATTTTATCATTCTAATTTAAATAATGACCAAAGGCTCACCTTATCGAGAACCATGTTGGTTATTTTATTCTTTTCGGTTTATTCAGCACAAACACTTTATGAGTTTAATATCAAAAAGGAAAGAGAACATCTTAAAATTATTTCTTCCAAACTTTTATCTGAAAGAGACTATGTAGCCGAATATTTGTTTCAAGATATTGAAAATAAAATCTCTCAGGATACCATTATTTCACATGTTTTTTTGACTGAAAACGAGAACGAAATCAAACTTAAAACAGATAAA
>CANKSK010000168.1 GCA_947485425.1 Bacteroidota bacterium
AGCTGAAAGCTATGCAGAAAACTTTCCTCATAAACGGACAGGTCTTTCACGTAATGCTTGCTGGTTTCCTGTAAGCCGGTGCCGCTGCTTGTAAAAATAACTTCATAAGCATCCTCTGCATTGGGAATTTTTTCAGACTTAAAAAACTCCACTGGCAAAAAAGGAATTTCCTCAATGGAATGTATCTTGTTGGGATCCACATTCAAATAAGAAAGAAACCGTTTGTAAACAGCAATATTCTCTGCCTGATAGCGAAATACTTCAATAGCCAGCGGCTCAAATGCTTCTGCTGTTTGAATGGAAAAAATACGCTCTCTGAGTCCAATAGGAATCATAAATATCTGATGCTTTCTTTTAAAGATTATTTTGGGATGACATTTTTTAGGAGGTAAGCAAGTCGGTACTATAATGCAAGCCCACATTTACCCTTCTTGCCATGGCTGCTTTGATCACCTGATACGCCACATTGATGAGATTTCTGAGCTCGCACAATTCAGGAGAAAGAACCGTTTTTTCATACAGCATTTCTGTTTCCCGATAAATAATTTCGGTCCTTTCCAACGCCCTTTTCAGCCTTTCATCCGAACGAACAATCCCTACATAATTGCTCATCAGCGATTGAAGTTCTCTTCTATTGTGTGTTATTAAGACACGTTCTCCCGGTTGCTTGGTACCTTCAGCATCCCAGGCCGGTATGCCTTCTCTCCATGCCACATTTTTTGCTTGAAGCGAAGCATGCAAATAGGCGCGATGAGAGTATACCAAAGCTTCTAACAAGGAATTTGATGCCAGGCGGTTTGCCCCATGAAGACCAGTGCATGCACATTCGCCTACGGCATACAATTGACCAATACTACTCAAGGCATTTTCATCTACCCGAATGCCTCCACAAAAATAATGGGCGGCAGGCAAAACAGGAATCATATCGGTATGTGGATGTATGCCGATAGCAAGGCACTTCTGATGAATATTGGGAAAATGTCTGATAAATTCGTCTTCAGGAATATGCCTGCAATCCAGATAGACATATTCATCCCCACGCACTTTCATTTCATTGTCGATGGCCCTGGCAACAATATCTCTGGAAGCCAGAGATTTTCTGTCATCATATTTTTGCATAAATTCCTCGCCGTCAGCAGTCTTTAAGATTGCCCCAGCACCCCTGACCGCTTCAGAAATCAAAAAACAAGGCGATTCTCCCGGATTAAATAAAGCCGTAGGATGAAACTGTACAAACTCCATGTGATCTACAGCGCCTTTTGCCCTATATACCATGGCCATACCGTCACCGGTGGCGATTAATGGATTGGTGGTGGTTTTATAAACCTGACCGGCACCACCGGTAGCCATTACCGTTATTTTGGCACGAATAATTTCTACCTGATGCGTCTGATAGTTCAAGGCATAGGCCCCAAAACATTCTATATTTTCTGTGCCTTTTCTTACCTCTTCACCCAAGTGGTGCTGTGTAATGATATCCACAGCAAAATGATGTGAAAGGACTTCTATATTGGGATTCACACGAATACTCTCTAACAAGGCCCTCTCAATTTCAAAACCGGTATTGTCCTTATGGTGGAGAACTCTGTGTTTGGAGTGTCCACCCTCACGAGCCAAATCATATTCTCCATCGGCATTTTTATCGAACTGTGCCCCCCATTCGATAATTTCTTCTATGCGCTTTTTGCTTTCAGAAACCACCATTCGAACGGCCTTTTCATCACAAAGGCCATCACCACATTGCAAAGTATCTATAATATGTTCTTCAAAAGAATCTGTTGCCGCCGTGACGGCAGCAATGCCTCCTTGCGCATATTTGGTATTCGACTCATCAGCAGCCGCTTTGGTGATAATGAGTACCTTGCCATGCGCAGAGGCCTTCAGCGCAAAGCTCAGACCGGCGATGCCGGAACCGATGACAAGAAAATCTGTATTTCTATCCATTTTGTTATTAATGGGGTAAAAGTAAGGCTTTTACCCAAAATCTACACATTTCCGCTTTTTTTTGACTGCCAACAAGCCCTTTTATGCCCTATTTAAGCAATTAGCCACATTGAAAAAAATCCAACACCTCAGGCAGTATTTTGTAGCAGTTTTTTATGCCCGAAAAGATTTGTATTTTTACCGAAAATTAAGAACATGATAACCACCTCACCTGTTAATATTTACGCGGAATCGACACCCAATCCCAATGCGATGAAATTTGTTGCCAACAAAATGATCTTGCGTGGCAGCAAAGACTTTCCTGACAGCAATTCTGCAGCAGGAAATGCTTTTGTAAGCCCTTTCTTTGCTTTTTCATTTGTAAAAGGTGTTTTTATTGCCGATAACTACATTACCATCACCAAAGACGAGCAATCCGACTGGGATGATATCCTGCAAATCCTAAAAGAATTTATTCGCGCAACTTTTGATGAAGGCAGAGAACTATTCCTTGCTGACTCAACAGATCCGGAGAAAACAGCCCCGCAAATGGGTGCCAATGACATTGAAAATAAAATCATTGATTTGTTGGAAGAATACATTCGTCCGGCCGTTGAAGGAGATGGTGGCGCCATCCAATTCAAATCTTTCCACGAAGGCGTGGTTACCGTTGTTTTGCAAGGTGCTTGCAGCGGATGCCCCTCTTCTACATTAACGCTCAAAGCGGGCATTGAAAACCTGCTCAAACGCATGATTCCTGAAGTTACCGAAGTGGTTTCAGAAGCACAATAAAATTTGGAAATCAACCTACATGAAGGAAGAAGAAGAAGATAAACATCCTGATTTATTAAGCACGGCCATCATTCCAGGTTTGTTTATTCTGCTCCTGTTGGTGATCAAATATCTTTCTATCAAATTTCAAATAAATTTCCTGCCCGGCATTCAACCGCATACCGCGAAAGGCTTATGGGGTATTCTTTCCTATCCCCTGCTTCACAAGGATATGGAACATCTTTTTTCAAATGCAGTGCCTTTATTTTTACTCGGCATGATGATGGTATATTTTTATCGGCAATTATCCTTCAAAGTCTTTGTGATCATCTATTTTTTAAGCGGCATCGGAACCTGGCTTATCGGCAGAGAAAACTCCATCCACATTGGCGCCAGCGGCGTAGTAAATGGACTGGTAACCTTCTTGTTTGTTAGCGGCATACTTAGAAAAGACAACCGACTGATGGCCTTATCACTACTCGTTATTTTTCTGTATGGAAGTATCGTTTGGGGTATGATTCCTCTTCCTCTCGACATCTCCTGGGAAGCCCACCTATCGGGCGGAATAGCAGGTGTATGCTGTGCTTTTCTGTATAAAAATCAGGGACCGCAGCGCAAGAAGTTTGATTGGGAATTGGAGGAAGAAAATGAAGAAGAAAATGAAAATCCCGATAGTCCCGAAAACAATGATGTGTATTTTATGCCTGAAATAGAGTCGAATACCGACACCTCAAATACCGGACATACAGAAGGGCCTGTTATCCGATATATCTATCAAGAAAAAAAAGAGGATGGCGATAAGCCTTCTTCTCCCGAGATCAATTAATATAGCAAAACAAATGACAAGTATTCTCTATTTTTTGTTTTTATAAATCAAGCTTCCAATCGTGGCAGACCCTTTGAAAATTCTTCGTGTTTCCTGCGCTATCATCGAGCATTCAAATACTGTTTTGATTGCCAAAAGAAGCGCTGCAATGAAGCATCCTTTGAAATGGGAATTTCCCGGAGGAAAGATTGAAGAAGGGGAATCGGCAGAAGATTGCATCCTCAGAGAAATCAAAGAGGAGCTGAATATAGACATTCTTATCAAATCAAAACTACCTGCTGTTATAAGCATTCAAAATGGAATTGAATTGCATCTGCTACCTTTTATTTGCGAATTAAAGCAGGGCATTCCTCACCCCAAAGAACACGAGGAAATTCTATGGAGCAAAAAAGAAAATCTCCAAAATGTAGATTGGATTGAAGCCGATGTGCGGATTGTGAACATGTATCTGGAATAAACATAAAAAACGACCTTCTAAAAATGGCGTAAAGAAATTTTCGTAATGAAGCATTAAAAAAAATCCGAAAAAGTGAATCGCAAAATTAACTTTTCACTGCAAGCACAGCAAAACAGCAAGGGATGAACGGCTTGGATTTTTTAGCGCCAAAAGAATTGAAAAAATATTAGAGTATATACAAAATAGATAGTTTGCTCCGATAATCGTCCAAAGAAAAAGTTAAAACTCTTCATTTGGTTTTGTTCATTGCCAATATTATTCAAGCCTCCTGATCATTGCATAAAGCAT
>CANKSK010000169.1 GCA_947485425.1 Bacteroidota bacterium
GCTTCTCCTTGCCCTTGGGATATGGATAAATAGATTATCCGCAAATTATGCGATGAGGTGGATATGGGGAATATGCATACATATTTTGCTCATTTTACTAGGCATTACCTTTACCTATTCCAGCAGAGAAAATGTAAAAGAGTCCCATTATACACATCATGTAAAAGAGGCCACGCATGCCCGTATTTGTATTTTAGAACCCCCATCGCAAAAAGAAGAGTACATAAAAACCACCGTTGAAATTCAAGGTCTTTTCACCAATCAGAAATGGATAAAGACCACAGGCAAAGCCCTCATAAAAATAGAATCCGATAGCATCTCCAATGATTTAAAATATGGCGATTGCCTAATCATTGCCAATGAGTTTAAAGAAATCAAAAGCTTTCCCAATCCCGGCGAAGCTAATTTTTCAAATTATCTGCTTTATAAAAATATTTATCGACAGGCCTATCTGTCAAAAGGTTCATGGATAAAACTCAATGAAAACAAAGGAAATGCCCTGTCTATCTATGCTTATCATTTAAGGGACCAACTGATTGGTATTTTCCGAAAATATATGATTAAAAAAGAAGAGGTAGCCGTGGCCTCTGCCTTGCTTATTGGCTTTACTGACGAAATAGATAGCAACCTAAGAAAGGCATATTCAGTAGCTGGTGTGATGCATGTTCTTTCGGTATCAGGGATGCATGTTGGCATTATCTATGTCTTGCTTGCATATCTTTTATTTTTTATGGAGAAAAACAAATGGATGCGAATTGGCAAATCAATCTTGCTCATTGCATTCTTGTGGTTTTATGCCTTACTAACCGGATTATCACCGGCAGTGCTGAGAGCAGCCTTGATGCTGACCTTGGTTATTATAGGCAAAACACTAAATAGAGAATCCAATACCCTTAATATTTTATTGGCATCCGCCTTCTTGTTAATTTTATCAGACCCATTGATGCTATTATCAATCGGTTTTCAATTGTCGTTCTTAGCAGTTGCCGGCATCGTTGTTTTCCAAGATTGGATTTACGAATGGCTTGAATTCAGAAATAAATATGCTGATAAAATCTGGAAATTGACAGCGGTATCACTTGCTGCGCAATTAAGTACCTTTCCATTAGGACTTTATTATTTCAAGCAATTTCCAAATTATTTTATTATTGCCAATATGCTTGTGATACCCTTGGCTACAGTAGTTATGTACGCATGTCTAGGACTGCTTGTTATATCGCCCATGCAAACCATTTCAGTATATGCAGGCAAGTTGTGTTGTTCACTTGTAAGTCTACTAAATTCAACGGTGGTATGTACTGAAAAACTGCCGGCATCGGTGACTGGAGGATTCTCCATCGACATCAAAGAAACCCTTTTGATCTATGCATTGATTCTATGTATTTTCTGGTATTCACAAAAACGAAAACCACTCTATGCAATGCTCACTATATTTTCTATATGTTGTCTTTTTGCATCAAATACCTATGCAAGGTATGTATCCATTCATCAAAAAAAACTGATTGTATATAACATCAGAAAAACAACGGCTATAGATTTTATTGCAGGAGAAGAAAGCATATTTATCGGAGACTCCTCCATCACCAATGACCTTGAAAAAAAGGAAAGATATATTGAACCTGCCCATCAAATGATGAATATTCAAAAACTAAAAATTATACCCTTGCTTTCCCATACCCAAATAAATAACTCAGCAGAAACCCAGGCAGGCTTTCAAATAAACAAGCAATTTATTTCCTTCATCAACAAACGCCTGTATCTTTTGAACGACAAAAAAATTCTCAAAAATAAAAACGCAAGAAAGATTCATGTCGATTTTATTATCCTATCCGGAAATATCAATTGTAAAATTGAAGCCGTTAGAAATCAATTCGATTGTCAGAAAATTATTATTGACCCAAGCAATTCAATGTATAAAACCAAGAAATGGATAAAAGAATGTGAGACGCTAAAGCTTGCCTACCATGCTGTATCGCTTTCAGGGCCGTTTATACTGGAATATTAAAATGCTAAATGTCAAATATCTTCCAACCGAAATACCTGATTCAGCTTCACCCCTTTTTCACCGACAATTAAATTACAACATTCATGAATAGGATCATGTTCAAGAAATAGGATAAAATTTTCAGCAGCCGCTTTTTGTAAAAAATCCGACTTTTCCTGAAGGGTAATAAGCGGACGGGTATCATATCCCATCACATAGGAAAGGGGAATATGCCCCACGGATGGCAGCAAATCCGCCATGTATACGATGGTTTGATTTTTATACCGTATCATGGGAATCATCATCCCTTCAGTATGTCCATTCACAAAAAACACTTGAAAACCAGGAATCAATTCCTCATGCTCCTTAAAAAACTTCAGTTGTCCGGAATCGCTAAAGGGCATGATATTTTCCTTTAAAAATGAAGCTTTTTCCCTTGGATTGGGGTTTACGGCCCAATCCCAATGGCTCTCGCTAGACCAATACGTGGCATTCTTGAATGTAGGTACATATCCAGTTTTATCTTTATTCCATTCGACCCCGCCACCACAATGGTCAAAATGCAGATGGGTCATAAACATATCGGTGATGTCATCAGGGGAGAAACCAAGATTTGACAAAGATTTGAGGAGGGTATCCTCCCCATGCAAATGATAATGGCTGAAAAACTTTTCGCTCTGTTTATTTCCCAAACCATTGTCGATAAGGATGAGTCTATTACCATCTTCGATCAGCAAACATCGCATGGCCCAATCGCATAGATTGTTTTCATCAGCCGGATTTGTTTTTTGCCAAATGGATTTGGGAACCACGCCAAACATGGCACCACCATCAAGTTTAAAGTGACCGGTTTCAATTGAATATAATTTCATAAATATAGTTTTGTTTATTTGGAATTATTTGATTTGTAATTTTTCATCCCCTTTTCTGTAATTCACATAATGAATCCCCAAACCAAGCATTTCATCGGTTGTTTTCATTCCCTTTTCAGAATATATCGTTTGAGGAGGATGAAAAGGATTCCTTGGATTTTGAGCCGTATTGTCATAGGTTCCTTCAACAATGATTTGCGAACCTTTTTTGATGTGAATCATGGGATTTAACTTACAAACCTGCTGCCAATTAAAATCCCATGTATTGATGCGGATAAGAGGAATGGTATCACCAGTGAGATCGATGACATAAGCCACATACTTTTTCCCCAAAAGATGCATATGGGGAGAAACGTACATCAGGGAAATATCCGATGGGATGACAGATACGGATTTATACGTTTTTATGGAATCAGCAGGAATAATTAAAGGCGGTTCAATAACCGCATTTTTAGCACCACTGGTTAAAGCCATATAGCTAACAAGCCTACTTATGGCTTGTTTTTTGAAATACACATTAAAATAGGAACTATCCATATCGTTAATCGGCGTTCCAGCATAATGAACCATATTCAACAGAATTACCCCAGTCTTTGGGATTTTAACACCCATTTCACCATTAAAAATAGTTGTCCCCATACCGGGAAGCCACCCATTTATAAATGCCGGATGTTTATCCTTTATACCCAAATACGTATATGGATCTCGGTTTCCCAAAGGCCCATTTTCCATCATAAAATAGGGACGGCCAAATGCACTTTCTTTATCTAAACCAATCACTTCATAACTGATATGATGCATCAGTTTTTTGTTCACCGCAACAAATTCAATTGCTTCAATTTCCAAAGAGTCAAGTGGACTTTCGAAGGCATAAGGCATTTTAACCCAAGCAAAAATATCGGTATTAATTCCTTTTATGGGAAAGGGTACTTTCATTTTAATTTGTCCATCTGGCTTTCCCAAATTAGCTGAACTTTTCAAAACAGAATACTCGATTTTTTCACTGCCTTCTATGGCACCTTTGTCTACCCATTCATTAATAATCTTGATTTCGGATGTGGAAAGAAATCTTTCATTTTCAAAATGGCGATATTCAGGATCTTGCTTCCATGGGGGCATATAACCTGAATTAACCACCTCTTTAATCATTTTTGCCCTTGAAGCAACCTCTTTATAATTCATGAATGAAAAGAGACCACTTTCACCATCTTGGTGACAGCTACTGCAGTTTTTAAAAATGATAGGAGCTACCTGATTATTAAAAGTAATTTTTTGAGCATAGGAAAAATGCATTTTCAGTATGAAAATCAGCCCTAAAATTGTATATTTATGATAAAAAAGTCGCATTTGAATAATAATCAGAATGATTGGGAAAACAAA
>CANKSK010000170.1 GCA_947485425.1 Bacteroidota bacterium
AGCCTCAATTTGCAAGCGATAATCCAAGGGTTGCATACTTTGCAAGCCTTCGAGCTCCAAATACATCCGAAGCCTGTCAACCTCCTCTTGCAAAGTAACAAGCTCTTTTTGGCTTTGCAGGCTTATACAGCGAATGTATTGGTCCATTTTATCGAGAAAGCGAGCTGCAGCAACAAACTCTTTTTCATGCAACAGATTTGCTACCGAATTGAAGGATTTCGCCAAAAAATCCAAATTGATAAATGGTCGAAAACTAGCATTTTCCTCAGAAACTTGCAAAACCGGCTTTTGATTCACTTTGAAAGGAAAAGCTATTTTTTTTACAAAAAACAAAACGATTAAAACGCCAATCAAAAACACAATCCCCAAAAACCAAGCGGCACGCCAAAAAGGAGGGCGGATTTCAAAGGAAAAAGAATGGTTTTTTTGATTCCACTGTCCTGAAGCATTTGTGCATGTATACAAAAGGGTATAATGTCCGGATGGAAGATTTGCATAACGAATCACGTTACCAGATTGCCTACTAGACCAAGCTTTATCAAAGCCTTCAAGTTTATAACGATATTGGATATTGGCAAGACCACATAATGATGTGACATTCAAGGAAATTTCCATTTGGCTCATCCCATTAGCAAGTATGGCACCCTTTTTTAACACGGTATCTCTGGCATCTATTCGAATGTTCCCGATTGACAAGGCGACATCCTGCCCAACTTTTTGCATCCTATGGGTATCTATTTGCAAGAATCCATGCGCCGTACCCCACCAAATAACACCATCATCATCCTGATAAGCGGCAGCCGCATGGCAAGAGAAATCAGCAAATCCAGCCTCTTGGCCAAAATACCTGATATTCATGGCACTCTTGTTTTCTATTTCTGAAATACGAATCTGATTTAGCCCCAAATTTGTTCCCACCCAGATATTATTATTTTTATCAATAAAAAGAGCCTTGACCATGTCGGCATCTAAACCATCCATTTTCCCAATATGCAATACTTTGCGCGTTGATGGATTGTAAACAAAAAGCCCATCAGAGGTTCCGAAATATATCCTGCCAAAAGAATCCTGAGTCATATCCATAAAAAAATCAGAAGAAATCCCTATCGACTTTCCTACTTCCACAAACTTTTTTCCATCGAAACGATACAATCCCCCATAACGCGTGCCTACCCAAACTTGATTTATTTTGTCGACAAGCATGCTTTGAACTTCTAAACCTTGAATTTGAGAAGAAAGATCATAGCGCACAAAATTGGTTCTTGCTCCTGCATCACTGCGGACCACAAAATCCTGCATCCCCAACCACATAACACCAGATTGATCTCTTACCATGCGATGAACCTCTCCTTGAAAACCGGTATTTATTCTTTTAAAATCGGGTATTACAGAAACCGTATTGAATTGAGCAAGTCCTTCATCACCCCCAACCCAAAGCACTTCACCATCCTTTAAAACCGTGTTTATTTTTTTAGAGACAATCCCCTTTCCATATTGCTTAAACTTTTTTCCATCATATCCAACAAGCCCACCCCCTATTGTCCCTAGCCAAATTCTGCCCTTGACACCGGAAGGCATTGCTGATACAACAGGATAGGCAAGCCCATCATTTTCCGAAAAATGAACAAAACAAGGATTTGCAAATCGTGAAAGCCCATTTTTTCCTTGAACAGCCCACAGATTATTTTCCTGATCAACAAAAAGACATTCTATTTTATTTTTTGGTTGAGCATTGAGCTTGTACGTATAAAAATGTCCTGAAAAAAAACATGACAAACCCTTCTCGGAACCCATCCAAAGTTTTCCGTCTTTACCCATTGCCAAAGAAAGAATTTGATTATCAAAAAGAACGTCCTCTTCTCGAAAAGTTGAAATGCGATCCTTTTCTATATGCGTAATCCCATTATTGGTACCTGCCCAAATGCCATTTACGCCATCAGAACAGATCGCCCTGACAATATTCCCCGAAAGGCCATCCCATACACTTACATTTTTAGCAATTTGTATTCTGGAACCATCCGTTTTGAGGATGCTTATCCCTAAATCTGTTGCCAAATAAACATTCCCCTCTTTATCCTGTGCTATGGCATTGATTTTTTTCTCAGGCAAACCATTTTCTTTATTTAAAATGTGAAAAGATACTTTCTCCGCAGCCAAATTTTTGAATAAAACCACTGCAAGTCCGGCATCCGTGCCAATCCACACATTCCCTTGCATATCACTAAACACGGTATTTACATGGGCTTCTGCCAATTCTTTTTCAAGAGAATACCACACAAAACGGCCGTGAAAATATCTTCCAACGCCTTGCGCGGTTCCAAACCAAATAGCCCCAAGTTTATCTTCAGCGATGGAGGTGACTTGTGCACCTAAAAGTTCATTTTGAAGACTGATATTCTTGAAATTTTGACCATCATACCTACTGATGATGCCATTTCCCCCAAGCCAGAGAGCGCCTTTCGCATCTTGACAAATGGCTGAAATGTTTTCGGATACGAGTCCATCTTGTGCAGAAAAAGTTTTATACTGCAAAGACTGAGCAAATAAACTATTGATTATCAACAAAAAAGCAAGAAAAAATCGCCCAATCCCTAAAAAACAGATCTTGGCCGCATTACGAGCAAACATCTGATTTTTTAGAAACACAACACAAGAATATTTTGTTTTTTTTGTTTTCAAGGCCTCAAAAATCGATGAAATTAAGATACAAATGATAAAATCTTCATGAAATTTCCGATTTTCTTTTCATCAGACGATTAAATTTTTGAAAAACAAGCCTTTGCATAAAAAGAAAAAAGCCTGAAAAATCATCCAAAAAAAATAAAAACAAAATATAAGTGTACTTTTGCAGGCCCGAAATACAAATAGGTATTCCTAAACAGGAATACATGAAAAGCACTTCCCCAATCCATGAAAAAAGAGAAAATCCTTTTATTCACGCTTACGGCGTTGAATTTTACACACATCATGGATTTCATGATTATGATGCCCTTGGGAAGCTATCTAATGCCTTTGTTTAAACTCAGCCCATCACAATTCAGCATGATTGTTTCATCCTATACTTTCAGTGCAGGCATCTCTGGTTTTTTTGTTGCTTTTTTCGCTGATCGTTTTGACAGGAAGAAAATATTAATGCTAGGGTATGCCGGTTTTATAGCGAGCACCTTTGTTTGCGGATTTTCAGACAGCTATGGCATGCTCTTGGGATCAAGAATTGTTGCCGGTTGTTTTGGGGGCTTCATCGGATCGCAAGTATTATCCATTATCGCAGATATGATCCCTTTTGAAAGAAGAGCAAGTGCAATGGGAACATTGATGTCTGGATTTTCCTTTGCCTCAGTTGCCGGTGTGCCTCTAGGATTGTTTTTAGCATCCCTTGCAGGATGGGGAACTCCCTTTATTTTTATTGGTATCATGGGACTTATCGTGATGCTACTCCTTTATAGATTTATCCCTGAAATGAAGGAACATATTATACGGGATGAGAAGAAAAAAAATCCTTTTGGGGTAATCACCAATATCCTTTCAGACCGCAATCAATTGCGGGGATTGCTTTTAACCGTTGCCATGATGCTCGGTCACTTTTCAATCATCCCTTTTATTGCATCCTATATGGAATTCAATGTCGGATTCAGCAAAATGCAAATCACCTACATATACCTATTCGGGGGCATCGCTAGTTTAATATCTGCTCCTTTGATTGGAAAGCTTGCCGATAAAATTGGGAAATTAAAAACTTTAAGTTTTTTTATCATCGGATCTACCTTTCCGGTTTTATGTATTACCAATATGCCTCACATGCCTTTTTATTATGCATTAATACCTACCACCTTGTTTTTTGTATTTGCGGGCGGAAGATTAATTCCGGCTCAAGCCATGATTTCTGCCATTGTAAAACCGGAACGAAGAGGAGGATTTATGAGTATCAACTCCGCACTTCAACAGCTTGCAAGTGGGAGTGCGGCACTCATCGCAGGAAGCATTATCACAAAAGAATCTTCTGGGATATTAATGAACTACCAATATGTTGGATTTATTGGCATTGCCGTCAGTTTAAGCTGCTTATTGATTGCTAAAAAACTAAAACCAATAGCCTAATTTTAGATCACATTGAAATAAAGCCCAATACCAAGCCACTGTACTTTTTTGTATTCATATAAACTAAAAGGAAGGTGCCCAGTATAAAACTCAACCACAAACTTGGGACTTTCATCCCCTTTACCAAATTG
>CANKSK010000171.1 GCA_947485425.1 Bacteroidota bacterium
CTCAGAATAAGATAAAGCGCCGCATAATGCAATGATTCCTCCTACCAACCATAAAAAAAGTAAACCAAATATCGATTGGATTCCCATGCACTGAAACCCAAGGCTGGTAAACACACCCGTGCCAATCATATTGGCAATCACAATGGAACATGCAGTAAAAAGGCCTATGGTTTTTTTTGTCATTCAATTCGTAAAATCAAGTCATTCACTCTTGTCTCTTTAAAATAGAAAAAACCCAATTAGTCAAAAGATTGATTCGGTTGAGATGATAATTGAACCATGCGATCATATTCACTCGGACTTAAATCGTTATAATAGAAATTAACCGGGTTAATCGGCTTGCTATTTTTTATCACTTCATAATGCAAATGAGGACCGGTGGATGTGCCAGTGTTTCCTACATATGCAATCAAATCGCCTCTGCGGATTCTTTGTCCTGGCTTGGCTAACACACGGCTTAAGTGCCCGTATAAGGTCAAATAGCCGTAGCCATGATTAATTAATAAATGGTTCCCATATCCTTTTCCTTCAAAATTTACTGCACTGACAATGCCATTGCCTGTCGCATATATCGCTGTGCCCACTGGTGCAGTAAAGTCCATGCCCGTATGCATCTTTGCTGTTTTGTATATCGGGTGAATCCTAAAGCCAAAACCAGAAGCAACATACTTTAAGCTTTTATTGGGGATAGGTTGAATAGCAGGGATACACGCCAACATCTCATTTTTATTCTTGGCCAATCGAAAAATCTCATCATATGATTTTGATTGGATATAAAGCTGTTTCGTGATTTTGTCGATTTTTTTCGTCGCCTCTATAATTAAATCCGAATTGTCATATCCTTCCAATGATTTGTACCTGTTCACACCCCCATATCCGCCTTGTCTAACTTCTGCAGCTATAGGATTGGCTTCAAATATAACCCTGTAGATATTGTCGTCACGCTCCTCAAGATCTTTCATCACGGCTGATATGTTCTCAAGGCGCCCGCTCAACAATTCATACCCGATCTTCAACTGCTCTATTTCTCTTCTAAGCTTTTTTTCTTTTGGAGAATCTAAAAAACGATAGGCGAAAAACATCGTTACCGATGCAAAAACAATGACTGATGATAAAAAGGCAACCACCCGAAGTATCTTTTTTTTCAGACTGACAACGGCCTTTTCATATTTTAAAGAGTGTGTATTAAAGTAATATTTTACTTTTGGCATTCTTGATTGCTTTGGCTAATTTTGTGACGAAATTCCTGCATAAACCCAAGGTTCAGCAAGGCAAAGTTACTACATATTTATCATTATTGCAAAATATGCTCGTAATCAGATACATCTGCCCTGTTTTGCCTCTCAAAAAATAACGATACATGCAGATTGATATTTTATGATAAGTATACTTAATAGATAATTTATATAGTGATGAATTCAAAAGAAACCCGAAAAATATTCCTTGACTTTTTTAACAGCAAACAACACCATATTGTCTCGTCTGCTCCAATGGTTATTAAAAACGATCCTACCCTTATGTTCACTAATGCGGGTATGAATCAGTTTAAAGATATTTTTTTAGGGGATGCCCCTGCTAATCATAAAAAAATTGCCAATACCCAAAAATGCCTCCGCGTTTCCGGTAAACACAATGACCTTGAAGAAGTCGGCATTGATACCTATCACCATACCATGTTCGAAATGCTTGGAAATTGGTCTTTTGGAGATTATTTTAAAAAAGAAGCCATCAGCTGGGCCTGGGAATTACTTACCAAAATATATAAGCTGCCTATTGATAGAATCTATGTCACCGTTTTTGAAGGTGATGAAAAAGAGAAGTTGGGTTTTGATCAGGAGGCTTTCAATTTTTGGAAAGAATTTATTGAAGAATCGCATATCCTCAGAGGAAACAAAAAAGATAATTTCTGGGAAATGGGCGAAACAGGCCCTTGTGGCCCTTGCTCTGAAATACATATTGACCTTCGCGACGAAGCCGAAATCAAAAAACAAAATGGCGATATTTTGGTGAATTCCGGACACCCTCAAGTGATTGAAGTTTGGAATTTGGTTTTTATGGAATTCAATCGCAAATCCGATGGTAGCCTACACCCATTGCCGCAAAAACATGTGGATACAGGAATGGGTTTCGAGCGTCTTTGCATGGCCCTTCAAGGTAAAAAATCAAATTATGATACCGATCTTTTTCAGCCTTTAATTCAATATTTGGCCGCCAAATCTAAAATTCAATACGGTGCTGATGAAAAAACCGACATTGCCATGCGGGTCATGTCCGACCATATTCGGGCCATTGCTTTCGCCATCGCTGACGGTCAACTTCCTTCCAACAACAAAGCAGGGTATGTAATCCGAAGAATCCTCAGACGGGCCGTACGCTATGCTTTTACTTTTTTGAATTTCAAAGAGCCTGCCCTTTACGAACTGCTGCCGCTCTTATCGAACATCTTTGGTGATGTATTTCCTGAACTCATTTCTCAGCAAGATTTTATTAAAAAGGTAATCTTTGAAGAAGAAGCCTCTTTCCTCAGAACCTTAGAACAAGGTATTCAGAAATTCGATGAATATATACATGCCAATGCCTCTGCAAAAATTGTAGATGGTGACTTTGCCTTTTTATTGTATGATACCTATGGTTTCCCCATCGATTTAACAGAGCTGCTTGCCAAAGAAAATGGACTTCAAGTAGATATGACTGGTTTTAATGCATCTCTGGATAGACAGAAAGAGAGGTCCAAGGCTGCTGCAGTCGTTAATGCTGAGGATTGGGTGGAATTGAAAATGGAAGATCAAGTAGAATTTGTTGGATATGATAGCTTTTCCTCGGAGGCCGAAATCATTAAATATAGGAAAGTAAAATCCCGTGATAAAGAGCAATATCAAATTGTATTCAACAAAACTCCATTTTATGCTGAAAGCGGTGGTCAGGTAGGTGATACCGGTACCATTCGCAATGCTGAAAAAACGTGGCGTATTGATGATACCAGAAAAGAAAACAATTTAACCATTCATCTTGCTGATCAGTTGCCAGATAATTTGAATGGGGCATTCACTTTGGAAATTGATATTCCTCGTAGGAAAGAGATTTCCGCCAATCATTCTGCTACCCATTTGTTGCATGCTGCCTTGAAAGAAGTTTTAGGAGATCATGTCAATCAAAAAGGTTCATTGGTAAATGACAAACAAACGCGCTTCGATTTTTCGCACTTTGCAAAACTTTCTGATGATGAAATCAATCGCATCGAATGGATTGTAAATCAAAAGATCCGCGAGAATATCCGATTGGAAGAAAGTCGAAATGTGCCCGTTAAACAAGCTTTAGAGATGGGTGCCATGGCTTTATTTGGTGAAAAATATGGGGAGTTTGTCAGGGTCATTACCTTTGATAAGTCCTTTTCTGTAGAGCTTTGTGGAGGTACACATATTCCATCTACCGGACAAATTGGCTATTTTAAAATTCTTGCTGAAAGCGCTGTAGCTGCTGGGGTTCGACGTATTGAAGCGGTAACATCAGAAGGGGCTCAACGGTTTATTACAGACAGTTTGTTTGAGTTAGATCGATTAAAGGCCCTCATGAAAAATCCAAAAGATATCTTCAAAAGCATGGAAGGGATTATCGAGGAAAATTCAATGCTCAAAAATCGTATTCAAAAGTTAGAGGATGAACAGCTTAAAAGTTCTATTCCTGGCCTGTTGAAGACTGCTGAAGAAATTCATGGTGTGCATTTTATCGCTGCTAAATTAGATGTCAACTCTGCGGATGCTTTAAAAACAATATCTTTTGAAATGAAAAAAGAGATGGGGGATTTGTTCTTGGTTTTAGGAGCCGTTATTGATCAGAAAGTGCATATATCTGTGATGCTCTCCGAAAATTTGATAAAGGAGCCTCAGATGCATGCCGTCAACATCATTAAAAAAATGGCATCCGAAATCCAGGGTGGGGGTGGTGGTCAGGCCTTTTTTGCTACCGCTGGTGGAAAAAATCCCGCAGGCCTCTCAAATGCCTTTGCCATTGCAAAAGAGATCTTGCAGCAATCTCGTATTTGAAATTAAATTCCCAATAGAAAACCCATGCGGATAATGGGATTTGGATACGGGGAATAAATGGTTTGGTTCAAATTCCATAAACCCATAATCACAAATTGTGCATGTTCGCCAAGGGGCTGACTATATCCCCCACCTACCAAAGGTGAAGTAATCGTCTTTCTATAGGTTTGATTGGATAAATTA
>CANKSK010000172.1 GCA_947485425.1 Bacteroidota bacterium
CCTTACTATCTTCTCCACTATCAATTTGAATCATTTCGGAATTCTCCAATTCAGGGACATTTTCAAGGAGAAATTCAAGCCATTTTTCTGATATTATTTCGTCGGTTAGAATAAATATTTTGGCATTTTTATATCGATCGCTTTGCAAGAATTCAGATAATTTTTGAAACGTCTGATCTCCATAGTAAATATGATAACTTCCTAAATTTATATCTGCGTTCATATGCAAGAGAGTTTTTTATGAATGGGATTTAGCGAAGACAAATTATAAATTGGGTAAATAATTATTCAATAGGATTCTTCGAATCTGATTTTTGATTCATAATGCTAGATTGCTGATGAATTGCTTCTTGATGAATCATTTCAAATAATTGGAAGATAAAGTTTTCGGAAAGTTTTTTTTCAGAACCGATTTCTGTTCTTGATTGTAAAATTTCTTCCCATCTCATTCTTTGTAATATGGTGGTGTTGATTGCTTTTTTATAATTTCCGATACTTCTAGCCGCTTCCATTCTTTTGGCTAAAATGTCTAGTAAATCGGAATCAAATTGGTCAATTTTGTCTCTTAAAACTTCAATATGATTTAAGATATTTTTATCATCGATACTCGGTCTACGGTAAATTAGATTTTGTAGCAAGGAAAATAATTGATCAGGTGTAAGTTGTTGTTTTTGATCACTAAGGGCGCAAGAGGGGTTCATATGGGATTCAATCATGAGCCCATCAAAATTTAAGTCGATTGCGGTTTGGCAAACATTTGAAATCCAATTTGTGTTTCCGCAAATATGGCTAGGGTCGCAAATAATGGGGATGTCGGGGAGTCTTCTTTTTAGTTCGACGGGTATTTCCCATTTGGGGTTGTTGCGATACATTAATTTTTCGTAGGAAGAGAATCCCCTATGTATGGCCGCAATATCTTGAGTTCCTGCTTTGGCGATTCTTTCAATGGCACCAATCCATAATTCTAGGTCGGGGTTCACGGGGTTTTTAATCATTACAGGAATGCCGGTACCTTGAATGGCATCTGCAATTTCTTGTACTAAAAATGGGTTTACAGTGGTTCTGGCTCCAATCCAAATGACATCAATGCCTATTTTGAGGCATTCTTCAATATGTGCTGCTTTTGCTACTTCTATAGCAACGGGAATTCCTGTTGCTATTCCGGCTTCTTTTAGCCAAGGCAAGCCCATGCTTCCAATGCCCTCAAAAGCGCCTGGTCTGGTTCGCGGTTTCCAAATGCCTCCTCTAATTAAATCTACTTTGGATTTTGAAATTCCCAAAGCGGTGTCCATGATTTGCTGATGGCTTTCTACGCTGCATGGTCCTGAAACCAAAAAGAAATCACCTTTTTTTCTAGAAAAAAAAGGTTTGTTTTTATCGATTGCAGCGGATTGTTCCATTATTATTGTGGAACAAAGATAAATCATTTTTTTTCTTTTCGCTCATTGTTATTTTTGCATAAAATCAGTGAAAAATATGAATATTTGCATATTGAAATGCGTCAACAAAAAAGTATATGAATACAATGAACCAAGCTTTTATCTCTGAATCCGTCATCCATTTTGAAAATTTTGAAATTGCTTTTCAAGACAAGACTGATAAGGAATTGAAATTGTCGTATCGTTTATTTCAATTTATCAACAAACCTATACTCATTAAATTGGGGAGTCCATTTATTCGTTTGGCTCTTCAATATCGTTTACCCGTTGAAGGGATTGTTCGTGCCACGATATACAAGCATTTCTGCGGAGGCGAAACGATAGAGTCTTGTTTTCCCGTCATTAAAAAATTATTAGATTCAAAAATTTCCACAATTTTAGATTATTCTATTGAGGGGAAAGATAGTGAACATGATTTTGAGGAAACCAAGCAATATATTTTATCGGTGATACAGGCAGCGAAGAAGCGATCAGATCTTTCCATTTTTGCGGTCTTTAAGCCTAGTGGAATGGCTCGAATGGCCCTATTGGAAAAAATGAATGATATGAAGGGGCGTGCAAGTTTGAGTGAGGAAGAAAAAGCAGAGTATGAAAGGGTTGTAAATCGATTTGATGCCATTTGCAAGTCTGCGTATGAACATGATATCCCGGTATACATAGATGCGGAGGAAACATGGATTCAGGCAGCGATAGATACTTTGGTAACAGAAATGATGGTCAAGTATAATCAAGAGAAACCTATCGTTTTTAATACGGTTCAAATGTACCGCACACACCGAATAGAGGCCATGCAAGATGCATTGACGCATGCAAAAGCAAACGGATATTTTTTGGGTATAAAATTGGTTAGGGGCGCCTATATGGAAAAAGAGAGAGAACGGGCGCAAAAGTTTGGTTATGTATCACCAATTCAGGCAAGTAAGGAAGCTACAGATCAAGATTTTGATTCGGTTTTACGGTTTTGCGTTGAAAATATCGATCGCATAAGTTTATGTGCAGGGACACATAATGAGAAAAGTGCAGAGACACTTGTCAAGGTGATGGGAGATTATGGCATATCAGCTAGTGATCGCAGGGTTTGGTTTTCACAATTGTATGGAATGAGTGACCATATCAGTTATAATTTGGCCGCAGCAGGGTATAATGTATCTAAATATTTGCCTTTTGGACCAGTGAAGGGTGTCTTACCCTATTTAATCAGGCGAGCAGAGGAAAACACTTCGATTGCCGGGCAAATGGGCAGAGAAATGTCAATGCTTGTGAAAGAAATTAAAAGAAGGAAATCGATTGGGAAGGCATAAAGGTGTTGATCTGAATTAAATGGTCGCGGCCATTAATAGATCTAAATCTTTAAAGGGTATTTTACAAACCTCGCTAACATATTTGTTGGTTACATTCCCTTTATAAAGGTAAACACCATTTCTCACCCCTCTGTCCTTATAGAGCATATTTTCAATTCCGCCATCTTCACCAATGGTAAGTAAAATATTGGTAAAAATATTGCTCATTGCATAAGAAGCCGTTCTAGAAACTCTAGAAGCGATATTGGGGACACAATAATGGATAACGCCAAATTTTTTGAAAATGGGGTTTGTATGGTTTGTTACAACGGATGATTCAAAGCATCCACCCTGGTCAATACTAACATCCACAATAACAGAACCTGTGCGCATTTCACTCACCATTTCTTCTGTTACAATGCAAGGTGTTCGGCCTTCTCTTGCTAAAATAGCCCCAACAGCCACATCGCAAGTTTTTAATGCTTTTAATAAGGTTTTAGGGACGATGGTTGAGGTATAAATTCTGGTGCCAATATTGTTTTGTAGTCGTTTGAGTTTATAGATAGAATTGTCAAACACTTTTACCTCAGCGCCTAATCCCAGCGCTGTTCTTGCCGCATATTCTCCTACGGTTCCTGCGCCAAGAATGACGACTTCGGTAGGTGGTATACCGGTGACACCGCCAAGTAATTCTCCTTTTCCATTGTTCACATTGCTTAAATATTCAGCGGCAATGAGGATAGAGGTTCTGCCAACAATTTCGCTCATGGCTTGAACCACTGGAAAGATGCCAGATTTATCTTGGATATATTCAAATGCGATGGCATTGATTTTTTTTGCGCGCAGTTTATTGATAAATTCTTCATTTTGCATAGACATCTGAAGAATAGAAAAAATAGTTTGATTGGGTTTAATGAATTCTAGTTCTTCTTTTGTAGGCGGTGCCACCTTGAGGATAATATCACATTTAAAAACTTCTTCATGGCTATAGGCTATTTTGGCACCCGCTTCGCTGAAGTCTGAATCTTGAAAATTTGATGCATTTCCGGCACCAGTTTCAATGGTAATTTCATGGCCATTGTTAACGAGCAGAGCTACTGCTTCAGGCACAAGGGCAATTCTATTTTCTTGAAAAGATACTTCTTTTGGGATGCCAATATCGAGGTGATGTTGTTCTTCCTTTGTGCGTCTGAGACTTTCTTGAGGCATCAAGGCTCCTGTTCTAGCAAGTATAGATACTCCTGATTTATAATCCATTTTGAATTGAAATTTTAATATTTCTTTGGTTTTGAATATTTTTTAAGAAAATGTTAACCCTGTTTTCATTGGGAATAAGGCTTTCAATTTTTTCAGGCCATTCCACAAAGCAGTAATTTGTATCGTATAGATATTCTTCATATCCCAAATCAAAAGCTTCTTGAATATTTTTAATTCTGTAGAAGTCAAAATGATAAATGGGATTTCCATTTTGAGACAAATATTCATTGACA
>CANKSK010000173.1 GCA_947485425.1 Bacteroidota bacterium
GATTCTTCCTTTACCTGGTTTAATTACAATTCCACCATTGGAACCATCAATATGGTGATATATGCCGATACCGCCGATATGCGAAATGTTCAGTTTTCCTATGGTGCCGATATGGTTACGCCAAGCTATTCATTTCGGGGAAGAACTTCCTACAAGAAAATTTTTAAATTTCTCAATACCACCCAAAAAGATTCACTGTATAACAAAGGGAAAAGAATTGGCAGAATAAAAACGAGGGGACAGCTTATTGGCAATCGATATGCTTTATCCATTACCATTACGCCAGATTCAACAGATTATTATTGGCGCTTCATAACCAATGGAAGTGGTAGAATAGACCTATGGCATAGCAGCATGATTTATAGTGGCTTGCCGAGTCCTGCTCAATTTCCAGATATTGCCAGGTATAAGTTGCCGGATAATACCCAAACCATTGCCAGTAGTTTTACTTGTGCGCCAAATGTGATTACGGTAGGCAGTTATATCAACCGAAACCATTTCACCAATGTGAATGGAGGAAGTACTTCAGATGCTTCTCTGATGCCCGGTAACAGAGCCTTTGATAGCAGTGTAGGTCCAAGTCGGGATGGAAGGCTGAAGCCTGAAATTACTGCTCCGGGCATGTGGGTGTTATCGTGTGGGAATTTTACTGATCTTCCCGTAAGTATTGCATTAGGCCCTACTTCTGTAGCTGCAGGTGGTCTGCATCGCCGTTATAGTGGTACCTCGATGGCTTCACCATCCGTGGCAGGCATGGTTGCTCTGTATTTGCAGAAAAATCCAAATGCGGATATACAGCAAATCAAAACTGCCCTCACCCAATGTGCCAAAAAAGATCAGCAGACCGGAAATGCCCTTCCCAATAACCTTTGGGGCTTTGGCAAGGCAGATGCTTTCAGATTCTTAGTGGGCTGCACGGCAGGAATATCAGAAGAGGAATTATATTCTGCCACTTTTAAAGTATTTCCCAATCCTTTTGGGGATGCTGCTGAACTGAATTATCGACTTCCTGAAAATTTAAAAATGGCCATGCGTCAAAAGTCCGAAATTCAAATCACCGATATCAGTGGCAGGGTATTGAAAATTATTCCGCTATCAGAAGAAAGTGGAACCCTATCCTTACATACAGAAGGAATGACAAGTGGTATGTATTTTTGCAGGCTTCTCATACAAGGTAGGGTATATCATACTGAAAAATTATTGAAGATGGAAAGTGTTGGGAATTAATATCAGCTGATTCAGAACATATGATTGAATATATTGGAAAAAAAATTGGAAACTATGGTTCCTTGGTGAAATTTTCTCACACCATATTTGCCATGCCCTTTGCCTTAATTGGTTATTTTACCGCCATTTCCGAAGGTTATGCTTTTCAATGGCATGTATTGTTTCTGGTCTTGATGTGCATGGTATTCGCTCGCAGTGCGGCAATGGCTTTCAATAGATATATTGATAAAGATATTGACATCAAAAATCCCCGAACCTCTGCGCGTGAAATCCCCGCGGGCATTATCAAACCCTCGGCTTCGCTGATTTTTATTTTTCTCAATGTGGGATGTTTTGTGCTTGCCTGTTTTTACATCAATCCCATCTGTTTATATTTATCACCTGTTGCCCTTTTGGTTATATTGGGTTATAGTTATACCAAGCGTTTTACAGCACTTTGTCATCTGGTTCTGGGTTTGGGCTTGTCACTGGCACCTATTGGGGCTTATCTTTCGGTGACAGGTACTTTTGCTTGGCTGCCGCTGATGTATTCATTTGCGGTTATTTTCTGGGTATCTGGATTTGATATCATCTATGCTTTGCAGGATATCCATTTCGACAAAAGCCAGGAGTTGAAATCAATACCTGTATTCTTAGGTGAGGCCGGCGCTTTGCGACTTTCAGAAGGGCTTCACTTTTTAAGTGCAGCATGTGTTTGTGCGGCAGGAATGTTCGTGCCGGGCGGATTTTTTTATTGGTTGGGCGCACTGATATTTACCGGTTTATTGATTTATCAGCATCGATTGGTAAAGCCCGGAGATTTGCGAAAAGTCAATGTGGCCTTTATGACGACCAATGGATATGCAAGTATTTTATTTGCTGCATGCGTAATTGGCGATATGGCCTTTAAGCACTGGCGGTTTTGATAGGGGTCTAGGGTCTGAAAATTCTTTTTATTCTTTCGAAAAGGCTTTTTTCTTTGAACCTTTCAAAGGCGATGTGATCGCCATAGGATTCTGAATTGAGTTGTTCCCAAATACTGCTCCAACCTGGAAATCCACCAAAATTACGGTCATCAATATATAAATCAGCATCAATTTTTCTGCTGATATTTTCGTCCATTATTTCATCTGGATAGCTTTTGTTTACGGCATAAAATACGATGCCCTGTGCTTTGCAATATTCAACGGCTTCTGAAAGTTCAGAGCCGCTTCTGAAGGTCCATAAAATGAGGATGTGCCCCTGTCTTTGAAGCGCTTTCAGGGTTTCAAAGGCAAAAAGTTTTTCCCCTCCAATGGCTGGATAGCAATGATCTACAATCGTTCCATCAAAATCAACGGCTATTTTTAATTGCTTGGCGTTCATTTTAATTCTTTGTTTAGCTTTATTCTGAATTTGAATCAGAAGGTGGTACTATGCAAATATATGAAAAAATCATTTGATTTCATTCCAATGTTATTTCATATATTTGTGCTTAAGCCCCATTTGCTGATCCCATATTCAAATCATACCTATAGTGATAAAGTCTTTAGTTTTAAAATTCAAACCGGATTATTTAAAATTGCTTTTTTATTTTTTTATCATCAATGCGATATTGTTTTTTATTTTTCGTTTGCTCCTGGTGTTTTCCTATTCACCTGATATTGGTGGGATAGAAAGCAATGTTATCTATACGGTAGGAAAAATGCTGAAAGGCCTTCCATTATATGGAAATCCTGAAGATTTTAATTTTGATATTACGCAATATTCACCTCTTTTTTATGATTTGCAGGTGGGCATTTGCCACATCCTTTCTCTTGATCCCATAAACGATTTACACGCCATCTATATTACAGGGCGTTCGTTGAGTTTGCTATTTAATGTAGCTGGCATGGGGATGGTTTATTTGACTCTTTCCAGGCTTTTAAAAATCAATAAAAAAATATCATTTATCACCGCCGTGATACAGTTTTTTTATCTGAGCAAGGTGCATTTTGCTGCAAGGCCTGACGGGCTATTTAGCTTCTGTTATCTGGTATTTTTGTTTTTGATGATTGCTTATTTTATGCATGAAAATGGCAATAAACGCAATAATTTTCTTTATTTGGCCGGTATTATGGCTGTTTTATCCATTTTTATCAAGCAAAATGGTATTCAACTGCCCCTGCTTTTGGCAGGATATTTTTTGATCTTTGGAAGTATGCGGGATTTTTTAAAGATTTCGTGTTTGATGCTTGTCATTTTTTCCTTGGGTATGCTCGCTTTTTTCGAGATATATGGAACCTTGTTCTTTAAAAATGTTTTTGGCGGTTTGGATAATGGAATCAGTATCTTAAGAATGTATGATGTATTTAGCAACTTTCATTTGCACAGCATGCTCATCTTGGCATTGGGGATATTTCTTGCACGCCTTTTGTTTTTATCAAATCGAAAACCAATTGAGAAATTTCTCAGCATGCAGGTCATAGGGCTATTTCTGTTTGCTTTGGTGACTTCTCTGAAAGATGGTTCATGGATAAATTATTATAATGAATTTGTAATTGTTACCTTAATTTTTACAATTTATTTTTTTCAAAGTTTATTTGTTTCCAAGACATTCTCCTCTCAGGAAAATTCAATTCTTAACGTATTTTACATCTATATTTTGATGTTGATTCCTTCTATATTGCTATATAATATTTACCATGTTCATCTTCCGGATTTGAAGAAGAATGCTTCCTCCTATGAAGAAAAAAAAGGGATTGCAAGAGACCTTCAGCAATTGTGTCAAAAAAATGCCGGCACCTATTTTATATCCTTTGAAACAGAATTAAATGCGATGCTTCCCGTGCAAGCCATCTTGCCGAATAAAGAAATTGTTGTCGGATGTTCAAAATTTAATTATAAAAATTATTTAGCTTATATCAAATCAGGCAGAATCAGATATATGGTTACGGCATCAGATGAGAATATACATTCTTTTTTGAATGCAGACCTCACGGCCTTTCATCCCATTCGAAAATACCACAATTGGGTATTA
>CANKSK010000174.1 GCA_947485425.1 Bacteroidota bacterium
GAATGTGGACTATCCTTTTAATCTGACCGGAATTCTATATTTTCCGAAGATTAGAAGCTCTTTTGAAACCCAGAAAGATAAAATCCAGCTCTATTGCAACCAGGTTTTTGTTACCGACTCTGTAGAGAACATTGTTCCTGATTTTTTAATGCTGCTAAGAGGCGTTATTGACTCTCCTGATATTCCTTTGAATGTTTCTAGGAGTTCTTTGCAGAGCGATTCAAATGTGAAAAAAATCAGTTCACACATCACCAAAAAAGTGGCCGATAAGTTGGATGAATTGTTCAGAAACGACCGTCCTGCCTTCGAAGCCAAATGGGATGAAATAAAAGTTTTTGTAGAATACGGTATTTTATCTGATGAAAAATTTGCCGAAAAAGCCATGAAGTTTGTGCTGTTGAAAAACACGAAAAACGCCTATTTTACGATTGAAGAATACAAAGAACACATCAAAGCGCTTCAAACCGATAAGGATGATAAGTTGGTTTGCTTATATGCTTCCAATCAAGAAGAGCAACATGCCTATATTGATGCCGCTTCTGAAAGAGGTTACGATATCTTGGTGATGGACAGCCCGATTGATACCCACTTTATCCAATCTTTGGAAATGAAGATTGAAAAAACCTCCTTTGTAAGAATAGATTCCGATACCTTGGATAAATTAATCAGCAAAGACGAACCTCAGCTTTCTAAATTGACCGAAGAAGAACAAAATAGCCTTAGACCAATCATTGAAGAGGTTGTTCAAAAGGACCGTTTTACCGTCGTATTTGAAGGTCTTTCTCAAACAGAGGCTCCTGTAATTGTTACCAAGCCTGAGTTTATGCGTAGAATGAAAGAAATGAATGCCATGGGTGGCATGCGTTTTGGAATGGATATGCCAGACATGCATAACTTGGTCATCAATACCAATCATCCCTTAATAGGAAGAATTTTAGAAGAGACCGATCCTGAAAAACAGAAAAATCTCGCCCGACAAGCCACTGACTTGGCTTTGCTATCACAAAACTTGTTGAAAGGGGAGGAGCTTACCAAATTTATAAGACGAAGCGTAGAGTTGATTGCCTAGTTTTTTAAAAGGTTTTTAGCAGGTATATAAAAAAAACAAGTCCGAATCTTACGGGGTTCGGACTTGTTTAACCTATCAATCTATGAACAATCTGTAATCAATTATCTACACTGCCTTTTATGTGATTTAGCCCAAGAAAGTTACATCTGTTCGCAGTTTTTTAAATTATATTTTTAGATAATTGAAAATCAGTGTTTTATGTTTTCTTTTTTTGAGGGTTTTGAGTCCAATGCTTCTTTTTGGTGTAGTGAAAATGTAAAAAGAAGATAGCTATCCAAAAAGATATTCTATTTTTGTGCTTCCGAAAAATTTCACGATGAGTAAATTCTTTGCCTTAAAAGTAAAAAAAATTCAAAAAGAAACGCCTTCATGTGTTTCTGTATCCTTTGATATTCCTGCCGAAATAAAAGAGACCTTTCGCTATAAGCAAGGTCAGTACCTTACTTTTCGTTTGTTTATGAATGCTGAGGAACTTCGCAGGTCTTATTCCATCTGCAGCAATCCACTCAGTGATGAAGATTTGGTGGTTGCCGTAAAAAAAGTACAAGGTGGAAGGGTTTCTGCTTATTTCAATGATACCCTTCAAGTTGGCGATACTCTAGAGGTCATGCCTCCTATGGGTAATTTTTATGCCGAACTAAATTCTACGCATCAAAAAAACTATGTATTGTTTGCCGGTGGCAGTGGAATTACCCCCATGCTTTCCATCATTTCGGCTACCCTCCAAGCAGAGCCACAAAGTCGTCTGCATTTGTTTTATGGGAATTTGGATGAGGTTTCAACCATTTTTAAAAAGAACATAGAAGATTTGGCCGTGCAATTTGCCGGGCGCTTTGAGGTACATTTTATTTATGATAAACCCCAGTATCCATCTGATAACCGCCTATACAGTGGAATCCTTGATGGGGTAAAGGTTAGCAGTATTCTCGATACCTTTTCCTTTCCTATCGAAACTGAATATTTCATCTGCGGTCCTGCACCCATGATGGATTTCATAGTGAAAGCACTTGAGTCGCGCTCTGTGGCTTCAAAGTTCGTTCATGTGGAATATTTTTCTGCACCTGTTCAGGCATCTAAAGAGGAACTTTCTGCTGAAGAAATTATTGACAGCCAGATGGTGGTAATATGTGATGGGGATGAGGTTCCTGTGTTTGTGAAAGCTGGACAAAGTGTTTTGGAGGCCGCGCTGGCAATGCATTTGGATGCTCCTTATTCTTGTCGTGCTGGTTCATGCTGCACCTGTAGGGCCAAGTTGGTGGAAGGGAAAGTGAAAATGAAAGTCAATTATTCCTTGCTAGAGGAAGAAGTGGCTGAAGGTTTTATCTTGACATGTCAGTCCTACCCGCTTACAAGCACTTTGGTGGTAGATTACGACAGAGGTCGATAAACGATTCATGCGCACATCTCTGCAAAGCTCTTTATACATTTGATGCTTTGGGTTTGAAAGGATTTCTTTTCCTTTCAACGATTTTTCTTTTTGGTAATCTTATGAAATTATTTTTAACATTGCATCATGATTTTAATTGCAGATAGTGGCTCAACAAAAACCGAATGGTTTCTTGTTGGTAAAGATGGGGTGATGAATCAATTTCATACCTCGGGTATCAATCCATATTTACTTTCTACTGATCAAATGGTGGAGATTCTCCGGAAAGAACTTTTAATGCGTATCGTATCGCAATCGATTACGCATGTGTTTTTTTACGGTGCCGGATGTTCAACAGAAACCCGCTGCCAAGAGGTATCAGCAGCACTTTCAGATATTTTTTTATCGGCAACCATTGAAGTAGATCATGATTTATTGGGTGCAGCTCGTGCCCTTTGTGGCACCGAATCCGGTATCGCCTGTATTTTGGGAACAGGTTCCAATTCCTGTTATTTTGATGGTCATCAAATCGTAGATAACATTCCTTCTTTGGGGTATATTCTAGGTGATGAGGGCAGTGGTTCTCACATCGGCCGGACCTTGTTGAAAAGATTTTTTTACAGAGATATGCCTGCTGATATCCATGAGGCATTTCTTGCTGAATATCAGATTACACGAGAAGATGTGCTGGAAGCCGTTTATCGCAATCCTTTGCCCAATCGCTATTTGGCATCTTTTTCCCTATTTGCTTCCTCTCGCATGGAACATCCGTATATGAGAAAGGTTTTGTCGGAAATATTTTTGGAATTTTTACAGATGCAGGTATGTAAATATGCTGATTATCGCAAAAAAACCGTTCATTTTGTAGGTTCTGTTGCCTTTCACTACCAGTCTATTTTACAAGAGGTGGCTCAAAGTATGGATATTCGCTGTGGGTGTTTTTTAAAAAGCCCTGCCAAGGCATTGGCCACCTATCATTTGGATTTGCATTCCTGGGAATAAGCCCGAACCATTTTATTTGAATTCATATGCGCCTAAATCAGGTGCTACGCCATTTTTTCTCGGGTTTCCTTTGAAATCATAAAGAATGGGTGGATTGGCATTGCTAATCGAGATGTCGCCTTGGTCAAGTGCCTGTGAATAGGTAGTAAGCTCGTAGTTTTGGATGTTGGGATCGGCAAAGGCAGGGTCATTTTGCGCGCACTGTATAAAATGTGGGGGAACCATATTTATTGCTGCATCTAGCTTGAGGATGCTATGGTCGAAAGTATAATTGAAGGTGCCCGGTTTTCCATCAAACTCCACTTCTTTTGCCAGATTTCCATAGAGGATGCAATTGCCGAAATAGGCGCTATCAAGGGGCAGGGTTTGGCTTTCAGAATAGTTGTTTATATACATCAAGGGAGTTTGTCGGTTGCTCATGTTCCAGAAGTTGGCAAAGGTACAGTGTCTGAAGTGATAACTTCCTCCTAAAGTCAGCGCCACATCATAGTTTCCGCAATTTGCAATGACGGTATTGGTGGAGCGAACCTTATAGAAGCGGGTAAATAAGCCGATACCAGTCATGTTTCTGATGATGCTGTTGTTGATGATTAGATAGTTACTTCCCTGTTGACTAATGGTTTCGGCCTGAATGCCGATAAATCCATTTTTAATGATGGCATAGTTGAAAACATTGTTTTTGCTGCCTTCATTAAGCCATATCCGATCCCATTGTCCGGGCAATTCAGCATAGGCATATTCCAGTCGATCGCCTTGAAAAA
>CANKSK010000175.1 GCA_947485425.1 Bacteroidota bacterium
ATTTGGCATTACAGGCATCTTTAAAAAGCATATATGGATTTCCTGTTTCAATTTGGGACTCGAGGATAGCAAACCAAAGTTCTTGCGCTTGAATGGTTTTTCTGGCCTTTCCCTCTTTTTCATATTTTGTGTAAAGTTGCTCAAATTCATCACCCCAGCAATCTTGCAATCCGGGGGCTTCATTGGGACAAAATAAAGACCAAAGTCCATTTTCTTCTACGCGCTTCATGAAAAGATCAGAGATCCACAGTGCATAAAATAAATCACGTGCACGATTTTCTTCTTTTCCATGATTTTTTTTCAAATCGAGAAAGGCAAAAATATCTGCATGCCAAGGTTCAAGATAAATGGCAAAGGAGCCCTTGCGTTTTCCGCCTCCCTGATCAATATATCTGGCCGTATCATTGAATACACGCAACATGGGAACGATACCATTAGAGTTTCCGTTCGTGCCTCTTATATAGGAGCCAGTTGCTCTTACATTGTGAATGTTTAAACCAATACCTCCGGCCGATTGCGAAATTTTTGCACATTGTTTTAAGGTATCATAAATGCCATCAATGCTATCGTCTTTCATGGCCAATAAAAAGCAAGATGATAACTGAGGCTTTGGTGTTCCTGCATTAAATAAAGTAGGCGTTGCATGCGTAAACCAGCGTTCAGACATCAGCTCATAGGTCTCAATCACCGACTGAATATCCTCTTTATGAATTCCTACGGCAACGCGCATAATCATGTGTTGAGGGCGTTCTGCAGGCTTTCCTGCTATGCGCAATAAATAGGATTTTTCAAGGGTTTTAAAACCAAAAAAATCGTATCCGAAATCGCGATCATAAATGATTGTTGAATCTAGTAATTCAGCATGCTTGCAAACAATTTCATACACATCCTCGGCGATAAGAGAAGATTTTTTTCCTGTGCCTGCATCTACATACTGGTATAAGCTTTTAATCGTTTCCGAAAAAGATTTTTGGGTGTTCTTATGAAGATTGGAAATAGCAATACGAGAGGCTAGCAAGGCATAATCAGGATGCCTTGTGGTCAGCGAAGCCGCAATTTCAGCCGCAAGGTTGTCAAGGTCAGAAGTACTTACGCCATCATAAATGCCTTCAATGACTTTCTGGGCCACCAATAAAGATTCCACATGCTCAGAAGATAAACCATAGCAAAGCTTTTGGATTCGCGCTGTGATCTTGTCAAACTTTACAGCTTCTTTTTTTCCGTCTCGTTTTATTACATGCATATGAAAATATTTTGATGTTTGTTTTTTTGTTTAGGAATGCTTAAAAATCTTCATCAAGCTTGAAGGTGTTTTCTGTTTTCTTTGACATCACACCAGCCTTTTGATATTCTGCTACTCTTTTTTCAAAGAAATTTGTTTTGCCCTGCAAAGAAATCAACTCCATAAAATCAAATGGATTGGTGGATTGATAGTATTTTTTGCATCCCAATGAAACCAATAGGCGGTCAGCAACAAATTCGATATATTGAGACATCATCTTGGCATTCATTCCTATCAAATCAACAGGAAGTGCATTGGTGACAAAGTCTTGTTCAATACGAACGGCTTCTATGATGATATCTGTAATTTGTTTTTCTCCTGGCTTTTCCTCAAGCATCTCAAATAAAAGACATGCAAAGTCGCAATGCAATCCTTCATCTCTAGAGATGAGCTCATTGGAGAAGCTTAATCCGGGCATCAGTCCGCGTTTTTTTAACCAAAAAATGGAACAAAAACTTCCTGAAAAAAAGATCCCCTCAACAACCGCAAAAGCAATAAGTCTTTCTGCAAAACTTCCGTTGGCAATCCAGCGCAAAGCCCATTCGGCTTTTTCCTTTACGCATGGAACCGTTTCAACGGCATTGAATAATTTGTCTTTTAATGCCGGGTCTTTGATGTAGGTATCAATTAAAAGAGAATAGGTTTCTGAATGGATGTTTTCAATCATAATTTGGTAGCCATAAAAACAACGGGCTTCCGGCAGCTGTACCTCACGCATGAAATTTACAGCAAGGTTTTCATTTACAATCCCATCGCTAGCGGCAAAAAAGGCCAAAACATAAGTGATAAAATGCCTTTCCCCGTCATTGAGCCGATCCCAATCTTTTATATCTGCGCCCAAATCAATTTCTTCTGCCGTCCAAAAGCTCGCTTCTGCTTTTTTGTACATCTCCCATATTTTTGGGTACTTGATAGGGAACAATACAAAACGATTTTTATTTTCTTCCAGAAGGATTTCCATATGTAGACTTTGTTAGGTGTTGCTTTAATTTTTTTAATTTATTTTTTCAGGCAGATGATTTCCCATATGAACCATTTATCGTTTCATATATTTTATGCAGAAAGAAATTATGTGCTTAAAATTTCAGAGTCACAAATCTTTTAAAAAAAGATTCAAGATGCAATTCATTTTTATTCACAAATCAATTAAGTTTTCAACACAAAATCGGAAGTCTTTCAAAGTAAGACACTTAGCGATTAAAAAGCAAAATCATTTTCCCTTTGCAGCAAATTCCAATTGCTTGTACCAGTCTTCTCCATATTTTCTGGTGAGTGCGGATTCGAGAAAAACGTATAAGGGCACTTTTAATTGAGCCCCGAGTTCGCACGCAGGTGAACAGATGTCCCATTGGTGGTAGTTCACCGCCTCAAAGCCATCGTAAGGCGTTATGCGCACCGGATACAAGTGGCAGGAAATGGGTTTTTGAAAATCTGTCTTTCCGTCTTTCCATGCCATTTCCATCGCACAAAGTGCAGTACCGTTATCAAATACCGTAAAGGCACATTCTTTACCTTGTATCAAGGGGGTTGTCAATTCGCCATCAGAGGGGTCCGTTATGGAAAGGCCTTGTTCTTCAATCGATTTTAGTCCCTCGCTAGTCATATAGGGCATGATAGCGGGATATATTTCGGTGATTTTGTCCAACTCCTCTTTTTCCAGAGGTGCACCCATATCGCCTCCTACACAACAAAAGCCCTTGCATTTTTTTAGGTCACAAACAAATTGTTCCTCTATTAAATCGTCTGATACAAGGGTGCGTTCAATGATAATCATTGTGCGAAGATAAGAATAAGCAAAAGAATATATCCCTTCAGTATTTTTCTATTGTAAAGGATACGCTATACCCTCAAAAGGGTATTTTGTTTTCGTAAAATTATCTTGCTACCATCTTTTGCAAAATGCACAAAAAATGTGTTTATCTAAAATGATTTAAAGCCCTAAGGATTTAAATTGTTCTAAGAAGCGTACATCATTTTCGAAAAATACCCGTAAATCATTTACCTGGTATTTAAGCATCGTGATTCGTTCAATACCCATTCCAAAAGCAAATCCTGTAAATTCTTTGCTATTGATGTGGTTGTTTTCCAATACCTGTGGATCTACCATTCCACAGCCAAGAATTTCTACCCAGCCGGAATGCTTGCAAATGTTACATCCACTGCCGCCACAGATGTTGCAGGAGATATCCATTTCTGCTGAGGGCTCGGTGAAGGGGAAATAAGAAGGCCTTAAACGGATTTTGGTTTCGGCGCCAAAAAGCTCTCTAGCAAAATACAAGAGGGTTTGTTTGAGGTCGGCAAAAGAAACATCTTTATCAATATAAAGTCCTTCTACTTGGTGGAAAATGCAATGGGCTCGTGCTGAAATGGCTTCGTTTCTATATACACGCCCAGGTGAAATGGTTCTGATGGGAGGTACACTATTTTCCATGACTCTCACCTGCACCGAGCTGGTATGTGTTCTGAGGGCCATTTCTTTTTCTCCTTTTTCGATGAAAAAGGTGTCTTGCATATCCCTTGCCGGGTGGTCTGGTGGAAAATTCAAGGCGCCGAAATTATGCCAATCATCCTCTATCTCAGGACCTTCTGAGATTACGAAACCTATATCTGAAAAAATTCGTATAATGAGGTTGCGCACAATAGAAATAGGGTGCCTAGCGCCCAGCGAAAAATATTGGGAAGGCCTACTCAAATCTGAATGCGCGGATGCCTCGGCAGAATTGTTTTCAAAAAGGTCCTTATAATGGCTTACTTTTCCTTCTGCGGCATTTTTGAGGTCATTCATCCATTTTCCGGTCTCCCTTTTTTGTTCAGGAGTCAAGGTTTTCATTTCCTCAAACAAGTCGCCCATGATGCCTTTTCTTCCCAGAAATTTTATTCTGAATTCTTCCAGCTGGTTGGCATCTGCCGGAAC